>QCWC01000230.1 GCA_013114705.1 Candidatus Nitrosocosmicus sp.
TTCTTTTTATGAATTAGTATAAAGCCGGTTCTTAAGTGACATCAAAGTAATGTTAATTTGTGATAGGGATGTATGTAAATAGTCCACTATTATGACTATAGTTATTCGCTCAGACCGTGAATTTACAGATCTCCTAAAGAATTCACTTAAATCCAGATATGAAAAAAGAAAGAGGTCTGAGAATGAGGTACATGTTTCTGATATCTTGCCTTCCACATGTATTCGAAAACAATATTACGGTCGTAAATTTCCAGATCTTGAACCCCTTTCTGAAGAATCCATACATCATTTCATAAGGGGAGAGTCAAGCGAATTCGTAATAACTGAACTTGCCAATATGGGTGTAGCACAAGCTGATTTAGAATTTGACGGCTTGATTGCACATCCAGATATTTTGGATAAGGATGTAATTATAGAACTAAAGGATACGCAAAGTACCATGAGATTGGATATCACAGATCATAGATTCAAATCATATCTTAGACAGTTACTTTACTATATGACCATAACCGGTATAGAAAAAGGGATCATATCAATTAGATACGGTAATAAAGAAATGCGTTGGATAAAATCTGATGAAAAAGGCGATTATTTCTTCAGACCATTTAATGGTAAAGGTCCTCGCATCGAAAGTTGGTCCGTATCGTTGCCAAAGGACGATATAGCCAGAGAACTTTTCAAAAACGAGATGATGCGACGAAAAAACCTTTTTTTAAAAGCTCTTAAGGAAACAGATGTAGCTATATTACCAAGGATTAATGTAAAACTGAGAAACACCAAGTGTCCCTACTGTGTCTTTTATGCAAAATGTATGAATGAAGACGGGGAAACTGAGCAAGCTACAAAAATGGCAAATGAACTCGACCTGTTGGACATCCCTGGATTGGTGGATTTTAAGCCATTCTTGAAATGAACCTCTGAGTAAAAATATAACTATTAAATGAATGGGATGTATTTTCTAAACATAATAAACTTTAGTTTGTTAGCTATACGAACTGTATCTGATTCATTTATGGTAACTTATGAATATGATAATTATCAAATAAAATGAATTATCTGATCTAAGTCTCCATGTCAATGTAGTAATTATGAGAACTGCCAAAGTTTCTCTTAGTTCTATCGGCATATTAAATCCTTAATATCTACATGATTCTTCCATTCCAACTTGTTTTTAGGATCATTTCCTATGAAACTACTAAAGCCATCAATTGAACCGTTATATTATTTGATTTCTTTCCCAAAGTTAGTGGCGATCAGCCAACATGATACAAAATAACTGGCGCTTCAATTTTTGTTAGAGAAAAAAAGACTCAGACGTTGCCCAGATTCTTGCAGTTACTGATTTTCATATATACAAGCATTAGGTTTCTTGTAACATGTCACCTTTTTTGGTCTCCTTACCTCAGTGGTATTCCATTCATTAAAAAATATGGGATATTCCACAAGAAACGATAAAGGGCGTAGTTGATACTCCTATAATGTACCAGCATGTATTGGTATTGCTTTTTTCTTGTTCAAAATTTTTAATGCTGCAGCTTTTGCACTTGCAAAGCTTGCATCTGCCAACATCCCCTCTTGTCCCACCCAATCTCCGACAATGTACAAATTATCCACTCCTGGTACAACTACATCAGGTCTACTTTCCAAAATTCCATCATTAATGTTAATAACGGTATTAGAAGCGATCATGTTGGGAAGAAAGCGCTGCCTTAGAACCATTTTTCTCCACCCTGGTTGAGCCATATCTAAAAGTTCTTCTAACTCTGCTTTATCCTGTACCGGATCTTGCTTCGCAGAAGGATCCAAATATTTCATTACATGAAATAGAATTCCATTTCCGTCGGTCGATAATTTGGCAAAGGCAGAATGTAGCGATAGATAAAAAGGATTGTCCATACCATATGCTCCGTAAACATTAGGATTAGAAAGGCCGCTTAGTGCCAAATCTAATGTCGCTACTTTTGCAGGTCTATTTATTTTTTCGAGTTGATTGAGGTATGCAGGATCAATTAGGGCGTTATCTTTCAATAGACTGTAAACATGGGAAGGATTAGTAGCGATAATTATGTTATGATACTCAAAAGAAGTATTGTCAGATAAGCTGATATTCCAAAATGGCTGAGTATTTTGTCTATCCGCGTTATAACTTTGCTTTATGGCAACCACACTCTTGCCGTTTATATACTTCACTCCGTTCCGTTTTCCAATTTCAACTAATTGTTCTACTAGGGTTTGCCAACCTTTGTCAATATAGATAACACCCCCATTTACAGCTATTTTAATCTGATTTAAAGCCAATCCTGCACTCACGTTTTCTGCGTTATAAGTATATGTGGCAATCCTACCTAACATCTTTATAAAATCTTTAGAATCAGAATTTTTGAAATTCTTATCTAACCATCCCTGGAAACTTATCGAATTGAGTTCCTTCAGATTCAATTTGTTTAGTTTAGTAAAAAACCCTATGACTTCGATTTTACTGCCTAGTCCATTTAGTAACCTTGTAGTAAAGAGTTGACTTAATTTTATAGGCACTTTATACATTTTTCCTTTTTTAGTTACAAAATATTTGGCAGCGTCAACTTTTTTGCCACTGAATTTTATGTTCATCTCTTCCAATATTTTTGGTCCGATTCCATCCAGATAAAGAGCATGAGCTCCTTGATTAAAGTATAATTTATCCTTAACAGTAGTTCTGGCTCTTCCACCAAATTCACTGGATTTTTCTATGACCGTAACTTTTTTTCCATCTCGAGCCAAATAAACCGCTGCGGTCAGGCCAGCTAAGCCGCCACCAATTATTGCTATCTCTTTTGCTTTGTCCTTAGATTCATTCGTTAGTGTTTTCACGATTTGGTTAGTCATCCAACTTATTTTATTAACTTCTAATTTATTAATGTTTGGTTGGCGGTCCAACTAATTTATATTATCAGAATGCTTTTAACATAATTAGATTGAGTGAAAGCAAGCAACAAAAGATAAATGAAATTTTGAAAAATTCACTGAAAGTTCTCTCTAGAAATGGATATGAAAATACTACAATAGCTAACATAGCAACGGAGTCTGGTGTTAGTAGAGGAATATTACATTACTATTTTTCTAACAAGGAAGATTTGGTAAGCAAAGTCTTAGCTTATGCCTCAGAAAATATTATTCAATCTACGATTAGGGATATTAGAGGAAAAACCGTAGAAGAGATAGCGGATAATATCATCAAGGATAGTATACAAAGCTTTAGGGAAAATCCTGACTTTTTTGCGTTCTTGTTCGAAATGTGGTGTGCATCAAGGAGAAGTGAAAAGATCAAAAACGAATTGATAATTTGTAGCGAAAGAGTAACTAAATCAATCAAAAAAATACTGGATGAAGCGGTCCAAAACGGATTATTGAAACTCGATACAAAAAATACTGAGGAGATGTCCAAAGTACTCTTGGCATTGTTCAATGGAATTGCCTTTGAAAAGCTAATGCATCCATCCAAGGATTTGGATGATGAGGGATATTGGATACAGGTAAGAAATATGATATCCTCATTTATAGGATCACCATAGATTTCAAGCTTGTGTAAACATAGTACGCCTTTCTGTGTGGCGGGATTTGATCCCATCTAATTAATCTCTTACGTAGTAGCAGTATACTATGATAGGCGTTTGATAAAGTTTTACGTGATCCAGTATCCAAACAATAACACAATAATTTTTCTATTATACTAATGGCGAAATAATTATAGTAATATCTCT
>QCWC01000231.1 GCA_013114705.1 Candidatus Nitrosocosmicus sp.
GGGACCCTTCGACTATCTCTTCAAGGGGCGTGGGAGTCACGAGCAGACGTACCTGGAGGAAGTGGCCCAGTGCCCGGCCGTGCAGCAGCGGACAGCGAACGCTCGGAGGAAATCCCATTCCAATTACAAATAGTAATACAATAATTCCAATTTCTGCAAAAACATTGAGGATCTCCAGATTTGTAATTAAGCTAAAAGGAGGAGTGAATGGACCAATTATCATTCCTGCAGCTATGTATGCAATTACCATTGGTTGTTTTAGCTTAAATGAAATGAGTGCCATGACAGATGCAATTATCATTATGACTGCAAAATCTTGAACTATTAATTCCGAATGAGTGGGTTCTGCAAGAATCTTATTTGCTATTGGTCCAAGGATGGAAACAATGTCAAATTCCACATAATTTTCTTAATTTTATGTTAAATAAACTAAATCATTTATCGAATATAATATCTAAAATCAACACAATGAGTAATTGAATATGTCAATCGTACATTTTAGTATCTTTTAAAATTTTTATCATTCGTATGATTCTACTGTCTTTATTCCTTTTTTTGCCATCAATACACCAAGGAATGTAGTTAGTACAACTACCATGCCAACTATCGGAAAGAGGTTATCACTCACTACTCCTAGATCCATTCCTGTTTTTAACACAATAAAAGAAAATTCTCCTAATGATGCCATACTTAGACCAATTGCAAGTGCATATTGTTTGCCACTGCCAAAAAGTTTTACTCCCATATACACACCAAGAATTTTTCCAAATATTGTCAATATTGTAATCACAATAATTGGAATCCAAAATGTCCCTATTGCAGATAAGTTCATCAAAGCGCCAATCGTTACAAAAAATATTGCAACAAAGACTTCTCGAATTGGAGTAATCAGAGTAGATACATCATCAGAAAATTTAGAACCTGCAATCATAACACCTGCCAAAAATGCTCCCGTGGCAGCTGAAAATCCAAGTTCATGAGTCAGAAAAGACAAGCCAAATGCTAGTCCTAATGCAAAGGTCATAGTTATCTCAAATCTTTCTAGTTTTGCAATAAGACCAAACAATTTTGGAACTAACAAAATTCCAAGACCTAGTGTAACTGCAAAAAATATGCCAATTTTTGCAATTGTCCATATTACGACTGAATATTCAAAAGAACCAGTAACTACTCCAGAATGTAATGTACTTATCAAGATTATAGCGATAATGTCTTCAATTATCAAAACCCCAGTCAATAACATTCCAGAGGTAGTTTCAATACTTCCTCTATCTTCCAACACCTTGATTATTACAGCCGTAGAACTAATTGACAGAGCAGCAGCTAAGAACATTGAATCATAAAAGGACCATCCAAACAACTGCCCTATTACAAATCCGATTCCAAGCATCACAATTACCTCGATTACCGCAATTGTAACTCCAACTTTTCCAACATTACGTAATTTAGATAAGGGGAATGTCAATCCAACACCAAACAATAACAAAACGATTGCAATATCTGAAAAATTATTTAACATGTCAATATTTTTGATAAGACTGAACGGACCAAACGGACCAATCAGTATACCTGCGGCAAGAAAGCCAAGAATCAACGGCTGCCGTAAAACATATGCCAGTGTTCCTACACCTGCACATGCTATTAGCAAAAATGCCAGATCCCCCAGTAATTCAATCCCTAAATTCATTGAGACATATGACCAACGAGAGATTCAACACCATAAGCATATTATCAGATGTCAAAATATTTTATTTGCAGTGTTATTTTTTATCTATTTGAATGAAGAGTGAAATCGCAATTAAATTCAAAGATAAAAATATCTTATTTTAATAAAATTTTAAATGAATCTGATCTAATTCTTAAAGAAAATACAAGAAAATGTATAATATTATTAATTATTGAAAGAAACAGAAAAAATTAATAAAAAAGTTCTGAATAGAAAATCTAGTAGGAATTGGAGATAAGGCTAAGATCAACGAATACCATTAATGAGTTCTGTCAAGTTAGTTAGATACTCCCACTATAGATTCAATTCCACAGGAACTCGACCACCATTATGGGAAATAAAATGGACGCAGATAGGTGTGAAAATTGATTTAAAAATAAAAAAGAACTCTTGTTATGTTATGGATATATCAAAAAAATAGAGTGGGGGTATGCTCTAATGTACGGTGTTCATTTTTTCGAATTATCTTCATTATGTCGCTATAACTCTTCATTAATTGTGAGATGTTGAGCCTTTCTTCCTGCTTTTACAATTTCTTCTTGACTTAGATGTTGCTGTAATACTATTTTTGCCATATCTATGCTTCTTCGAACTAGATCCTTTGCGCCATTTTTTAGATCATCACTTTCTGCAACATAAGCAATATTGTTTTCCATGTCTTCTGCATCCCATCCTCTCGTATGAGCAATAAATGGAAATGGAGGAAACACAAACCCAATCTCTGAGAAAAATCCCAACATGTGCCCTGCAACATCTTGTACATTGTCCTGTCCTCCAGTTATGATAAAAGAGGCAACCTTGTTTTGAATCAAAACCTTGTTGTTTATTGTAATCTGATTCTGAACACAGTTCATCCTCTCAATCATTTTGTGATATAGAGAACTTGCAGCACCCCAGCGAATAGGTGTTGCGACAATTACCACATCAGCCCAATGAATCAATGCCTCATACACCTGAGTAAGCTGGTCTGTCTCATCCATTTGTGTAATAGAGCAAGGCCAAGTGCAAGCAAAGGCACTTTTAGAATAAAATCCCTCACACGCTCTGAATTTTAAATCATTTAGGCGGATAAACATGGTTTGTGCTCCAAGTTCATTTTTTGCGTGGTTAATTGCAACTTCAAGTAATTTATCTGAAGTCGAATAGCGTGGATTTTTAGAATCCATAATTGTAGTTGATATTCCAACCACTCTGATTGGACCCTCCTCTCGTTTTACATCTCTTGCAAGCAGATGAGGCGGATGTACACTTTTGTGTCCTTTAGTTATTGGAACAGTATTGATGAAAAGATGATTGTTTTCAATTTTGAGCTCATATTGTGAAACTTTGTCTTCATATCCTGGTTGAGCAGAACCTGTTGTTCTATGAAACTGCCAATAATGCCAAGGACATACAATGTAATCTCCTTCTAGTTTTCCTTTGCCAAGTGGTCCTCCGACATGTGTGCATACTCCCAATATTGCACCAAACTGTCCGTCTTTGTATGATAATGCAACAGGTTTTCCCTGCACTGTGATTTCTCTTAATGGCGGATCTTTTAGCGAGTCAACTAAACCAATATCTGACCAACTTTTTTCCAATGTTGATTATTAACAATGTAAAATTAAAAGGATTTGTGTTGTTATTTCTTTTTGGAGTTTTCATCATGGTATACTAACGTGTTCTCAGTGTCAAGTTTATCCCAAATACCCTGAAAAATGGAATTTGGCAATTATTATTACAAAGTAAAGCGTATCCCCAACAATGACAAAAATTGTAATTAAGGCAACTGAAAATGGTCCATGTCTCATAGAAGTTGATGGAAAAAAAGTAGCTGCCTTGTGCAGATGTGGTGCATCAAATAACAAACCTCATTGCGATGGATCTCACATAAAGATAGGATTCAAAGCAAATGCAACAGAAATCAAGGTTTAGAATTTTTCTTTTTTTATAATAATATTCTTCGCCATTATGGTTTTTGAAGGAAAAATCCAGATACCAGCAAAATATTCTTTCAACCCTTAAATCA
>QCWC01000232.1 GCA_013114705.1 Candidatus Nitrosocosmicus sp.
AGAATTACTTAGCTTATTTGATATACTATAAACTTCAATCTCAGAATTTGTTTCTAAATCACTTAATGCAAGCTCTTGGACTTCATTGACGGTTTATGTAAAATAATTATGTGAAACTACTCCCAAAATGATTGAGGTAATTACCACGATTGGCAAAATTACAGAACTATTCTTACAATCTGACAGCCACAAGACAGTACATACCACAAATGTGTTATTATTAATATTTCTATGTTACCTTCATACTAATTTCTTATAATGAAATAAAACATATTTTCTTGGTGAATTCTCGAAAGAAACTCTCAACCCAGAAATTTTAGAAATAAAAGAAATCAAAATAAACATGACTACATAATTAAGCAAGTCTAAAAATTAACATAATATCCAAAGGGATTTGTTAGATTTTTGAATTTAAGGGAATGTCAGTGTTGATATCTAACCATAACCGAGAAGAATTGAGCATTTGATTTGACAACAAATTAATTGAACCTTTGTAAGATCTGTCTTCCAGCGGGTCACAACACATCAAAAAGCTATTACCACTAGATGAGATTACAAACAAGTATATAACGATCGTATAATCCTCAAGTGAATTTAAGAAATGGATTTAACCACATCTGTGCTAAATCCTTTTGAAATCCCAGTTCATAATTTCAGTAGCGCGCAAGATTTTTAGTCCAAGGGTTTTGAGTAGGATATGAAAAAGTTATGAATACGGTACATAATAACATAGAAGTAAAGGATATATGAAATCCAAGAGGAAAAAAGAAATATAAAGTATTTCTATCGGTTTTAAGAATAGAAACATTTTGTAAACAGTCATATACTTTACAGAGGTTATTCCAGTAGACAAAATATTCAGAAGTTAAAGTTGGCAGGGGAGATTATTACTGTTACTAAACATGCAAACCTCAGGTATTAATTTTTTACTATCTTGTTTGATAGCAAAAGAATATTTGTTCCGCCTATTCAAAAAAAAAAGGAAATAAGATAGTACAAGGAAATCGAATGGTTGTATTAAGACCACATACGCTTAAACAAACCAGTACTTATCGTTACTAATACCCAACATGTAACATATATGAGTAAGATGTCCAACTTTCTTTTTTTGTTACTTTATTATGGTTTAATATTCAGGAACTGCTTTTATCTTCACCATGATGCTTACAAAAAGCACCAATTCCAAGCCCCAACACACTTGCAGCTATGGGTGCAACCAATAAAGCAGAGCTTTCAGGTAGTTTTAACTTATCCATTATCAATTGAACCACTGATGCACCAGTAACGACATCATCGGACTCTATTAGTTTATGCATGCTACCTGTTGGCCCGCAGAGATCATCGTGTAGTACTTCAGCATACGCAAACCAAATGGACCTCCCGTCAGGATTTGTTGTATTATGTTCTAAATCTACATCAAAGAGTGCCGGCATAACTAGATCAACATCAATTCCTTGTCTCCTATAATCAATCAGAATTTCTTCCAGCTTGTAATATACAGGAACCAAACTTCCGCCGGATTTCTTAATTTTGGCCGAAACTTGATCAGCAAGTTCACCTGCTTTTTGAATATCAGGTAGACTCATCCATATCACCCACTTAGATTTCGTTCTAATACTTGTTTATAAAATTTTAGTGCTGGTCAAATTTAACCTGAAAAATTACCAATTTTAGTATATTAAATCGAGGTTTATCGCTCTATAGAGCATAGTAGTTCTGAGAGTCTAAATGGTTTAGTAAATACATCAGCTTCATTTACTTTTGCACTTTTGAGAAGTTCGTACGAAAGTTGTTCTCTTGGAGTTGTACTCATTATCATTATGCGTTGGTCTAAATCTATTTTACGGATCTCATTTGCAACAATTAGTCCGGGCATATTGTCTAGATGGGTATCTAATAAGATGACGTCATATTTTTTCTTCTTACTTGACTTGTTACCATTGAAATATTGGAGCACCCTATCGCCATTTTTAACCACGTCGTAATCGTAACCGAGAGAGTTTAGGAATAGTTTTAACATCGAAAGGATTTCTGAGTTTGATTCAGCAACTAAAATTGACTTTTTATTTATTGGTAAACTGGTCCGAACTTTGTTATACCCATGTTCGTTATGATTCAATGATTGTCGGAGATTCTCTTGAGTTCTTGCAGTTTTATTACCCAAATTCCATTCTATATCACCCCTTTTTCCTCTTCTATTGATCTGACTCATTGAGGCTATGTAACACAAGTATTCAATTGACATAAGTTTACCGACTAATGTAGATTTTTGGATAACATACTTAATAAACTGTTAATTATATTCGTAATGAAATATGGAAGTCGATATAAAAAATTAAATATATTTTAGATTCCTATGAGGCAATGGATTTTACATTTGTGCGATATCAACATGATATGAATATAATATGATGGTCTAAAAGTACTAATTCTTCGTTCCTATCCATCGAATTGGATTAAATTTGGTCTAAAATTGTTAAAAACAAGATGATATTGACTATTTGCTATATTTATAGACAAACTAAATTAATGACCCCATAGATTGTAATTTGATATCAAGATTATACCATGTCAAACAAACCATGTATTTTCGCAACTGAAGCTGTAAAAGTTTCGGAAAGCATCAAAGAATTTTTGATTTATTCCGAAAATCACCATGGCGAATTTGGCATAAATATGTTAGATTTAGATGGAATATATCGTTTTATTGAGCTAAACAAACCGCAAACTGTAATAATTATTGGAGATGATATCCACGGGAGAGATATCATAGCTCTTTTAGAATATTTGTTGTCAAGAAAGTATAAACCGCTTATTTGTGAATTGTCAATACTGAGATCACCCAAGTACAATAGAGTAATGATAATAAAACTCCAAAGACTGGTCTAAAATAGTGGTATTAATGTCAGACATTAATTATTTATAAACACAATCAGTTAACACAAATGGACTCAAAATAGTGTTTGGTATTACATTTGTGATCACATTGGTACTCTTGAATTTAAAGCTTACAATTCAAGCTGCAGTTTGCGAGGAAGATAATATGATAATTTCTTCTTAGTTCTATGATTCTAGACTATTCATACCATCGAAGGAATTTTATTAAAAAACTAGGTCTTTATTTTTGTCTTGTAGTTGTAGCCTCTACTTTCAATGAGGTGTTGGTTTAATCAGAATTAAGAAAAAATATATTAATAATTAGTAACCTAATTGGCTTCTATAACGAAATAAGGTCTTGTTAAGAAATCAAAACATTCATTTCTGGCAATACAATAACCTTTACTAAGACACTGTAGTCGATTACAAGACAAATTTAATTCACTATTGATTATTCACAACAATAACATAGATATTCTATAAGAAATTAAAGGGAATCTAAAATCACTCATTTGTCTGATTGTATTGCTTGGAATGGGCCGCTATATATTATTGCGCGAAATTTCTCTATTTATTGGAAAGATAAATAGTTGTAATTCCTTCATAACAAAGAGGTATTAATTTAAGGTACCTATCATGTCCTAATCCCACATGAATTTGGTCCAGCTTCTAAATCCCTAAACAACACAGTTTCACAAGAAATGACATTCCTATTTATTTTTACAATCTTATCATAATTCATTGGTTGTGGAGGAATATTTGATGAGACATATTCCGAAAAACTGTTCTCTGATTGAGTAATATCTCCTAATTTTTGTTTAATTGATTTCAAGCTGTTGAATATGAGGTTGTT
>QCWC01000233.1 GCA_013114705.1 Candidatus Nitrosocosmicus sp.
ATAAATACTGATTCTATTGCACTTCTTCCAACGTCACCAGTTGCATCAAGTGTCCATTTAGTCGAAATCGGCAGATTTTCCAATAATATCATAGAGGTTGTATGCTATAAATTGCATTCTTTGTAGTCATTTTCTCAATCCTTCAATTCAGAATGACTTTAAATACTTTTCAATTGGTCAAAGAGCTTTTTTTAGGTGGATTGTTCAAGAGGAAATAAATCACATTCAATAGTTGGAGAGACTTAGCATGAAAAAGAAGTTTCATAAACTATCTAAGAGTAATTCTGTTATTGACTGGATTGAGAACTTATTAAAAACCCCAATTGTAGATCAAAGAAATTATTGTTTGTGGGTAATTTTGGTTCCATATTTACTGAATATCAAACATCTTTCAGAAGAAGACACTTTTACTATCCTTAAAGAGTGGCTGCAAAAGTGTAATGATGTGAAGAAACTAAGTTTCGACCCTAAATCAAAGATTTATAGTACAATTAAAGGTAACAAAGGATACAAACCAATTTCATTCTTAAAACTGAAAGAAGATAATAAAGAATTATTCTTAATTTTAGAAAGTAAAACCATCCACTATTAGTATATCAAATTAATGAAAGGACTCAATCAAAGGCTCCTTGACTATCCAAGAATGCGCCCAGATTCCATCCAGCGCATAGTGCTTCAGCCCCAGCTACTAAGGAACCGCCACCCAATAAGGCTAGAACTCCCTCTGCTGCTCGATAGTCACCTCTTTGTAATGCTGAACAGAATGATGTTATCTCATCTTGATTTCTAGTTGGATTTTCATTCGGTGACGAATATCGATCACCGTTTGATTGTTCAGGTTCATAATAATTACCAGAGCTTCCACAGGAATTGAATCCTGAATTATATCCGTTCATAAATTCAGAAGTGTGGAACGAAGGTCCCTTTTCAGGTTGATTGATGTAACGATCTGAAGGATCAGATATACCTGCATCATCGCAACCATGGTCGTATCCCGATTCATATGGACTTTTGGAAGAGGCCAATGCGAATGGCAATGGTACAGAAAGTACAAGTGTAGAAGTGAACAATACCAAGGTAGACACTTTCAAAAACATCGATCTTACTGTAAAATTCAATAGTAAAGTTAAATGTAATAAGAATATAAGGTTTTTGACCTTATTGACATTAAATATCAAAGTTACAAAATGATTATGGATATCTAAATAATATTAGAAAAAAGTGCCTTTGACATCACATTCTTTTCTATTTCTGGCTTTGACTCTGTCCGGGCGTTCCAAACATCTCTAATTTTATGGATAGGGAATACCACAGTGAAAGCAAAACAAGTCCAATTTTCGCGGATGCGGTCTGCTGGTAATATTGTTTCTACACTTTTTACAAATGTAAATTACTATAGGAATCAATTTAGGATTCATACCTAAGTAATTAGATTGATTATCAATCAATTTACTATTTAATTCTCTAGGTAAACAGGGATCTAATACAATCGTGGATAAATTATTATCATAAAATTTGGCTAAATTATGCTCATAAGCTTCTAATGTATTCACAATTCGTCATGACGACAAAAACTATAAAAGATTTCATTCTTAATAGACTGAGAAGATTTGGGTAACTCAATAGAAAATAAGAAAAGCTTTGATAGATGTCCTAAATGCTTTGAAAGGATAAAGGGTTATTATGAGAATATAATTATTCCTAATCATATCGATAATTCTGATATTTATTCGATTGCCATATATTTCACTAACTGTGATTGGTGTAAAACTCTCATTTTGTATAAAGATGATCATCACCCATATCTTATTGAATACGAAGGGAAATCAATTGTTTTTGGAAATTATGCCGGTCAGATAAGGGGGCCAGTAAACCTTATTTTCCCTGAAAAAACACTCGAAAGGTTATCACTGGATATTCCAACGGATTTTGCTTCAGATTATTATGAGGCACTAAAGGTGTTGGAAATTAGTCCTAAATCTAGTGCTGCATTGAGTCGAAGATGTCTACAGAAGCTTTTAGAGCAAAAGGCTCATGTAAGGACAGGAAATTTAGCTGATCAAATACAACAAGTCCTAGATTCTAAGCAACTACCGTCATATCTATCGGAATCGATCGATGCAATAAGAATTATAGGAAACTTTGCGGCACATCCTTTGAAATCTACTGACAGTGGACTGGTTGTCGACGTTGAACCAGGAGAAGCTGACTGGACATTGGAGGTGCTGAAGGATCTACTGGATTTTTATATAGTTCAACCTGCCAGATTACAACGAATGAAAGACGACTTAAATAACAAATTGATAGAACACGGTAAGCCAAAAATGAAGTAGTATTTTGAAAATATAGATTTTGAGACTATTCACATAACATTCGTATGATCCTGAACATACATCTATGGACAGTTGATTTTTTACTACTTTGATTAACCCTATATCTCAAATTGATATTTTCAAAGTCAATTGATTCCTCAAATGAAATAGGTAATTATTTGACTGACAATAACAGTGACAATAATCAACTCGTTTGGAATTTAATAGATTCAGAGGATGAATCCACTTCAGGGATTAGAGAAATATTGAACTGTTAGAAGAGTCGGGTCTTGCATGATGAGCGGCGTGGAATTAGAGATGCAAGACCTTTCTGAAATCATTGGAGATGTGATTGCTACTATAATTTCAGATTTAAAAATGAACTGTATCGCCAATTAAGTTTCACCGTGGATACGGTTTAGTTCTAAACAGCAAATATGGAATGAATTTTGTGAAAGTGAATAATAGAATTTTAAGGGTCATCTTCTAAATGATTTCTTAATATGCTTTCTAATTCTTTTCCAAGCCTGTCTAGTTGCGTAATCCATAGGTCGAATATCTGATTCCAATAATTTTCCATGTCTTTGAAATTCACGAGCAAATACTGTTTGTAATCTATTTAGCACCTCTTTCCTATCTGTTCCAATAATAATGGCTTCTGTGTTGTTTATGGCGTCGTCGTGTAGAATCTCTTCTGTAGGGATCTTAATTACTCCCAAGTGGATATCTATAGGAACGGGGTAAAATTCGTAACCATCTATTGGGTCTGGCTGAAATAAGAATTTGGGCATATGTGTATAATTTCAGGAGGAAAATAAAACATTTAGTGGTCTTTTTTCGACATAACTTTTTCAACGGTTAAACAAAAAGGGAATTAGGGGTTGTCAAAGCACACTGCATTTCCTATTAATGTATAGTCATCTCCATCGGAGGCTGCTTTTATAAATATAGAGTATTCATTACTTTCAGGGTCGAGGTTTTCTGTAATCTCTCTGAAGAAGGTAGGATTAAAGTCTTCAGACACAGAGAAAAATCCAGATATGATAGTATCCCCTGAATTACAATTAGCAGAAGAAGTAGCTTCTCCTCTAGACTCCGGCGTAACTGAAGGTCCTTGCACTACATATATTTTACCATTCAAAGAAGTTCCATCCTCTTGAACTCGGTTATTTTCTTCTGAAGATAAATTATTACAGCCAAGCTCTGTGGTATCTCCAGATACACACATGCTATTTTGATCCGTTTCTTGAGAACTTGATTCAATTTGAGAGGCTTCATTGTCACCTTCTCCATCCTGACCTAACGTATTTCCACTTTGGGCAAATAAAGTATCAAACTTAAAGTCGATAAACAACATTGCTATTGTCATTGCTAGAATGGACAACATTGCAAATTTATAACTAGAATTCAC
>QCWC01000234.1 GCA_013114705.1 Candidatus Nitrosocosmicus sp.
TTATTATTATTGTCAGATTTAACATACTATTAAGGAACTATCAAGACGGGCCGAGTAGATATTTCTGCAACATTTCTTGATATACTTCCAAGTGACTTTTTCGCATGTATGCCTCCAGTTCCAACGCTTCCAACAGTAATCATATCCACTTTTTCATCTTCAGCAAATTTGACAATACTATACGCGACATACAGACTCGAATGAGTTCCTGTGACTATTTTCGTGCTAACTAATATACCTGTCTTTTCATATTTTGATTTAAGATCTGAAAGCTTTTTTATCCATGCGTCTTTCATGGCAGAATTAACATCATTCAAGTATTTTTTCAAGGAACTTTTTCTTTCAGCTCCGATGGATTTGAAATGCTGCACGACTTCGTCTGATAATTTAAGTGGTTGTAATATATTCAAAATTATTATTTTATGTTTGGTTTGTATTTTATCACCGTGATGATTTGAAGTTGAGGTTTTCTGAGATATCAGGTTTACAGCATAATCCAGAGCCTTAAGAGAGTGCTCTGATCCGTCAACAAGCGTCAAAATTTTCATTGTAATAATTTAGATTGCTATTGTTGTTTAAATGCTTGTTCTTTTAATTATTGCTGCTGCAGCATAATTGATTTCATTACAATTTTGTCCAAGAGTAGCTCATTGGTCTTTCTTTAAGATTTGTTTTCAAAAGGTAAGTGATTAACTCCTACTGACTGAAAAAGGAACAAAAGAAGCGAAGTGTTTGTTTCATTCTAACGCGTTAACTCATATATAATATTAAGAGTATGCTATATTCTTGAAGTGGACTATAGAGGATTTCGTTTATGGTGCAACTGATGGAGCTGTTACTACATTTGCAGTAGTTGCAGGAGTAGTTGGAGCATCTTTATCTCCTTCCATCGTTATAATATTAGGTTTTGCAAACCTGTTTGCAGATGGATTTGCGATGGCAGCAGGAAATTATTTGTCAACAAGATCAAAGTTAGAGTACGAAGAACGCGAAAGAAAAAGGCAATACAAAGAAATTCAGGATTTTCCAGAGCGTAAGATATCAGAAATTAGAAATATATATTCGGAAAAGGGTTTTAAGGAAGAACTACTAGAAAAAGTGACAAATGTTATAATTGCCAATCGAAAAGTTTGGACAGATATACTGTTGAGAGAAAAAACCGGTATTACAGATAAAAAAAATGAGAATCCTGTATTCAAAGCAGTCACGACATTTGTTGCATTTAATTTAGTAGGTTTAATACCTCTTCTTCCATTTGTTTTTGCACTAGTTATAGACAATACGTCAGGTTTGTCATCTCAAACTATATTTGCTTACTCCTCAATTTTTACAGCATTATCTTTCTTCTCGATAGGGATCATTTCTGGAAAAGTAGTCGATAAACCGCCTTTAAGATCTGGTTTTATTACTTTGATAATAGGAGGTATTGCAGCGTTAGTATCATACATAGTGGGAACTTTATTGAGTATATACATATAGTGATGAGAAGAATTAGATAGTTGCAAGACCTAAGATGAAATCTAGTGAAGGTGGTGATGGAGGGGTGGTGGTAGTTCTCCATCTAACCTTAAGAGAACGATCGGCTTATTTCAGGCAACTATTTTTGGAATAGGGTTGATCTTAGGAGCGGGAATAGATTCAATTATAGGCGAAGCCGCTGGAATTGCGGGAAATGTAGTATGGGTATCTTTTATAGTTGCAGGTTTACTTGCGTTAATAATAGGATTAAGTTATGCCGAACTTTCGTCTATATTTCCTAAAAGTTCTGCAGAATACCTGTTTGTAAGAGAAGCTTTTGACAATGAATTTTTGTCGTTATCTGTAGGTTATATTGTTATTTTTGTAATAGTATCGTCTGCTGCAACAGTTGCAGTGGGATTTTCAGGTTATATGGCTATTTTCATTCCTTACGTACCTGAAATTATTATTGCGATAATTCTAATCGTGTTGTTATCAATAGTTAATTTTTATGGTATCTCTGAGTCAATAAATATCAATGTACTTTTTACATTTGTCGAGTTAGTTGATCTTTTCTTTATCATAATAGATGCATTTGCATCCTGCCAGATCTACAACACTGATTATTTCGAGATTCCAAAAAATAATTCGCCATCAAGCCTGAATCCTGGTTTGATGCTTGGATTGATATTCTCAGCAGGAGGATTGATATTTTTTGCTTTTTTGGGATTTGAAAATATAGTAAATATCGCTGATGAAACAAAGTCCCCAATAAAACAATACCAAAGGCCCTAATGATATCTATAATTGTTACTATTGTAATCTATATTTTAATAGCGATATCCGCTATATCTCTAGTTGGCTGGCATGACCTGTATCTATCAGAAGCACCCTTAGCGAAAGCCGCTGAAAAAGCAAGTGGGATTGTAGGCACATTCATCCTTTCTGTAATAGCACTTTTTGCAACTTCAAATACCGTGTTGATGATACTCGTTTCAGGATCTAGATTGATCTATGGAATTTCAAATGATAGAAGGTCAGCTCTACCCAGTCTATTATCCAAAATACATTCAAAACGAAAGACTCCATGGCTTTCTATTTTAGTTGTCATGCTTATCGCAATCATGATCGTTATATTATTTAATGGAACCTTGTCAGTCATTGCTGGAGTAACGGTATTCTGTGTTCTCGTGCTTTATACTATCATAAATATTGCTTTAATAAGACTGCGTTACAAAAAAACAGACTCGATAGACAATTCACATCTCCATTAAGTATTAAAAGATTTCCCATCTTGTCTGGGTTAGGAATAGTATTGTCGGTCATGATATTACTTCAGTTTGAGCTCCAGATTATGCGAGACGGAGTTATATGTATTATTGGCATCATTTTTTTGTTTATGTTTCTAGAATAATTGGACGTCTTGTTGATGATGCACGAAGAAAGAAGAAGATCACAAAAAATGATTATTAATGGACTACTAATACAGGACGATGTGAAGTTTCCACTAAATTCCTTGAAACACTTCCTAAGGCTTTAATTTTCGAAATACCTCCTAAACCAACGTTTCCTACAACAATAAGGTCCGCTTGCACTTGAGTCGAAAATTCTACAATACTGTCTGCAATTGCCCTACTCGAGTGACTTCCTTCAAGTAATTGAGTTTGAACCAAAACACCAGAATCCGCAAATTTATCCTTAATTTCCGATAACTTTTCTGCCCACTCTGTCTTTAGCATCTCGTTCATTTCTGCAATGTATTCAGATAAAGGAATTGTATTTCCTGTTTTGATCGACTTCATGGGTTTTTCAAACCCCAAAGGTATGTGAAAATGCGGTAACACGTTTACGATTATTACCTCTCCCGAACCTTTATCTTGTGAGTGATTAGATTTCGGATTAGTAAGTTTGAGTAAATTTATAGCATACTCCAGAGCTTTGATAGACTGCTCTGATCCATCAACAGGAACTAGTATTTTCATTACCTTATTGTAAATGCTGGTTCATTATATCTATTTTCAAATTAGCTTTTGTTTTTCTACCTAATAATACTCTTTGGAGCATACTGTGGGTTAAACCCTATTAGTAATATCAAAAAATTATAGACTATGAGAAAATCAAAACTGTTCCACAATTGTTGGATCTTGCTTTATAACTGTGCGTTTATAAAGCTAGGTTTCTAATTATTAGTGTTTTAGGACTATTAAAATATGGATAAGCATTTTTATATATACATAATTGGATCAGAATTATATGAGTCTC
>QCWC01000235.1 GCA_013114705.1 Candidatus Nitrosocosmicus sp.
AGTCAATAAAATTAGGAAAGTACCAAAAAAATATACCTAAACCTATCATGGGTTTCTGCTTAAATCTAATTAGAAGCAATAACAATAACGATGAACCCGCAATATGTAAACAAACAAAACTTTATAGAATAAAAGTAATTCAACTTAGGTAGTAAAGATGTCTCCATCCTTTCCGCATTATCATCCAATAGTATACGTCCTGCTCAAATCATAAATAACTAAAAAGGGATCTTTATAATGAGAAGGATCGCATGGTTCTATATTTTATTACCGGGATTTGAACTTTATACTAAAGCGAAGGGATCGCGGGTTCAAATCCCGCACTTCGCATCTCTTCGATATTCTAGCGCGATTAAACCCAAAAAGGAAGTATCTTATGTAAAATCATTAGATAAGGAAATGCTGGTTATTCTGAAGCAGTAACATTTAAAAGTATAATCAATAGTCATTGTTAAATTGACAATTCATCGTATGATTGTATGAATAAAAAAGACATAGTAGAAATTATGTCAAAGAAAACTATGAAATTAGCATTGCTTTCAGGTGTCTTTGTGGGGATGATGGTTGTCCTGGTTCCCATGATTATCGAAGAGGTAGATGCGAGGATTAACGCCAAGGCCACTTCTCTTATCGGGCCATTTTCAAATGTCAAGGTTGAATTGAGTAGAGGTTCATTTTGGCAATCACCTAGCCAACCATCCCCGAATGTTGTTACTTGGGTGACTTGGGGTGGATGTCCATTTGGCTTCTGTACTGAGATTGGCAGATTTACAGCAAATGTTGGACCAGGCCTACCTGAAGTATTTGTTACCTTTGCCAATCCGAGTTCAGGTCCCAATAGTTGCTCAGTATCCGACCATATTGCCCCTTATAGGACCACATGCCATATAACTCAGGGAAATTCAGCTTCACTTACTATTATAGTGACTCCAAGAGTTCTGGAAAATAATAATGGACAATGTGACATACTGAGTCAATTTGGTGGTATTGAACAAACAGAGATAATCAGAGAGAAACTGCGCTGCTAGGAAGTGAGTAGAAGAAATTTCTATTCACTTTTGGTAACAAAGCTTTTAATCTAGTAACATTAGACCCGGTGACTTGCAATTGTGAATAGACCTACATGAATTTCGAAAGACGATCTACCTAGTGAAGATTGTGATTATAATTTTACATTGAAGTACGGGTAGGTTACTTATGAGAGGGATCGCGGGTTCAAATCCCGCACTTCGCACTGCTTTGAGATTGATTTGAACCAGTCTGTATACAAATCAGCCTACTTTATCTCTGTTCTCTGGACGTATTGAAACAGTTTTGAGTATCTATAATTTCATAAGCCAAATAAATTCGGGTCTTGCAAGTTAGGAAATTTTGGAATTAGAGATGCAAGCCACGAAGTGAACTTTTCAGGAACTAATGTTAACTTTGACGATCATTATCGGTTCATAATTAGGTCGCATCGGTATAATGGTTTGACTAAGGCTGTATTCATTCTTAGAAAAAAGGTCATTAGAATAGCCTCCATTTCTGTTTTAGTATCGTATCAAATCCAAAGCTAATCTTAGTTTGGTAATTTCTTCCTTTAGAACATCCCTTTCTTCCTCTTCCTTTGAATATCTTAACAATCTTTCACATGCTTGAATTTGAGCCAACATTAATTCGCCTTTTTCCAAACAAAGATTATGAGAAGACTCTAAGAAATGATACGAAACACTCTTTCCTCTTTCTTTACATCCACTTGTTTTTGCTTCTACCAAATATGGTATTTCGTTTTCAATTATGTTCATACCTATCTCTCGTAGTACGGATTAATAGTTATATCTGCGACGTAAATAATGTAAGTACTTCTATATAGAATATTTACTTGTTACTATTTGGGATATGCTTGGGACCTGCAATGATTAATGATATTTATATGCCAGTTAAATTGAGATATCTGGACAAATGATATGCTTTTTATATATTCTTTCCCAAAACCAATACTCATCGAATATTCGAAAAATCTTCGATCGTTAACTAAGACTTGCTAGAGAACGGGGTCATCATCAAATTTACTTTATTTTCTAGACTGAAGCGAGAAGAGATATCAATATGATAATTTTACATAATTCTGATTTAAATTTGTATCAAGTCTAACGACTGGTGTTATTTGTGGTTGACTGGTTGAGTGTATTTAGATTTTTGTAGATAAATTACGACATGTCGATTAGAATCTCAAACTCCTACTACTAAATAATATTAAATCTTCTCAGAGATTGATTTATTATTATCCTGAGTGTAAGAATACTTGAGAAGAACAAAAAATCATTAATGTTATCTCCCATAGGAGCAGATATAGTAATATTTATCATGAAAATTCCCAATTTTATTATGACACTGGCGGATTCAAATTCCAAACCCCACAATAGTCCTCTAATCAAGTTTCTAGGTGATGAACTTACCTTGTATGACTGGACTTTGTGGTCATTGCTGATTTTGATCTGAATGTCATATCTATTAGACAAAAAAGAAAAAGAATAACTTACATGCTTAAAAACACTGGATATCAGAGCTTGGAATACAGATATAGCAACTATTGTTACTGCGAAAACATCTAGTATTGTTGTTATCAGTACAACGAATTCAGTGACAATTGGTAAAAAAATAGGCACTTGTTACAGACAACCCTGTTGACAAAAAAAGAAAAAGAACTACTTTCATTCATTATTTTTTTGGTTCTCTGACATGTTTTTTCACATTATCTTCGTTCTTGTAATGTTTACTTTTTTTCACTATCTCCTCTTGCATATTGTAATTTCTTCTTTCCCATTTACAATGGAACTGCCCTGCTCCACAATTTTTTTGAACAACCAAGTGTTGTTTGTCTACCAAATCTTTTGAATCACTCCAAATTGTTTGGTTAGTCTTAGACAATTTTTGATAAATACATATCATATATTCACAAAGGCGTACAATATCTCCAAGCTTTCATTTTTGGCGTCTAGACAGCAAATATCATGACATTGTAATATTTCCAATAAACCCTATTTTCTATGGTCTGTCTATCGTATATCCTAATCTGATTTCAATTTGTTTAGCTAGTTTTTCAACATACTGGGTTGATTTCTGATAATATTTTAAATAAGATTGACCACATTGAATAAAAAATAATACTTGTACTCATACTTCAATAGACTGGTCACTATCTTGTTTATATTCCAAATAAGTACACTCTATTCTGTGAAGTGAGTGGTTTCGGATGACCCGTAAATTTTGTTGTGAAAAGTTTGAGGAAGAATATAAAAGTGAGTGTATTAGACATGATACTGAGATTTTCAAATATTCTGGAGATCATAAAGGAATTTATTATTTGATGTTTGAAGGCAATATTGCCAGCGCCCCTTTGATATTTTGTCCATATTGTGGCACACGTTTGATAGAATCTAACTCCTCTTAGGGTATTCGAATCGATCTTGCGACATACGTTATCTCCTCTTCAAAAGTAATAAAAGTTCCATCAGAATTCAAGACTAGGTGAGCTACTTATTAGCCATATACAGAGGCAATTTTGATTCCGGAATTCTGTTCGCATTGTTGCATTAATCTTAAGACTATATGCAAAAATGATACTCGTTGCTGTATACTTTGGAAAAATTATTTTAAAGATTAATATTGGTGATAATTGTTTGTAATTGGCAATACAATTGATATGCGAAAAATGCAATAGAGAATATGATTGGA
>QCWC01000236.1 GCA_013114705.1 Candidatus Nitrosocosmicus sp.
TGTTGAAACTGGACCTCCAGGTCCGGATGTAATTGAACTAGCAAGAGTAGTTGATAGAGGCATTAGAGAAAGTCATATGATTGATTTGACTCAGTTAGTAATTGAAAAAAACAAATCTGTAGTCGGAGTTTTTGCTGATAATGTTGTAGTAGATTATGATGGTAACTTGTTTGATACATGTGCTTATGCTGCAACTGCTGCAATTCTCACTTCAAAAACCCCTAAATGGGAAATGAAAAATGATGTACCAACTTTAGTTGAAGGTGAAGAATCAGACGTACCAATTTCTACGATTCCTGTTTCTGTGACTATGGGCAAAATTGGAAATCACATAATCGTTGATCCAAATGGTGATGAATGGAGTAATATGGATGCAAGAATTACAATTACTACTGATTCTAACGGAAATATCTGTGCTTTACAAAAAGGAGGAACCGATGGATTTACATTTGAAGAGATAATCAAATGTGGTGATCTATCAGTCAAAGTAGGCTCAAAAATCAGAGAAAAGTTAAAACAAGCAAAGGAATCTAATCAATAAAATGGCAAAACAGAAATCACTAAAAGGTTTAGGTGCACGTTACGGTATTAAAATTAGAAAACAATACACAAAAATTCATTTTCAACTAAAAGAAAAGAGACATTGTCCTGAATGCGGTTCTCAACAGTTTAATCGAGATGCTGTTGGTATCTGGTCTTGCAAAAAATGTAGTTTTAAAGTTGCTGGAACAGCATATGATGTCAAGCTATAATGCAAAAGTCATTGTTAACGCTAAAGAAAAAACGAAAGCGATATTTGACTCGATAAGCACTGATAACGACTTTTATCCCGAAAATCCTACAAAAACCAACATCATATTCGATGACAAAATTATGATATCTATAGAATCCAACCACATTCCCCATTTACGAGCAAATCTTAATTCAACTTTGAGATTAATTCAGGCAAGCTATGATTCAATTGAATCAGTAAACATCCAATCCAATAATTAACATTAAATAGATTCAATTAATGCTTGATTCATTGGAAATTACCTTCAATGAAATTATGTGGATTAATAATCATCTTTTTTTGAAACTGAACTCAATCAATGTAACCCGGTAGTCATCTAAACATAATAAAAACAATCTGTAAATATCTAAAAATATTCTTGTTGGTACCTGATCATGGCAGAAAAACAGAAACAAAACATGTTTGAAGATTTGTTTTCATTTAGGGTATGTCCTTATGGAATAGTTCTAGATATGTATGATAAATTCATGCAATACTTAATTTTATGTACTGATTTCTACATCTTTACAAGCGTCTTTTGAGAACTATTTTGAAGATCACTCCAAATATTCGGATCTGTGTTTTCTCCTTTCTGACGGATAAACTCTTCAGTATTGCTCACTATCTGTGATAATACTTTTTTTGCAATCTCCATGTCTTTTTTTGAAACTTTATCCAATCCTATGTTTCTTATCTCTAGAATGCAATCAATCATTGGATCTACTATGTCTCTGGATTTCTGAGTCATAAAGATCAGATTATTTCGTCGATCCTTTGGATCTGCACGTCTTGTGATATATCCACTTTTTTCCATCTTGTCTATAATAGGCACAAGTGTTGGGGCTTCTACAAATACCATATCTGCTATGTGTTTTTGTGTGATTCCTTCCTTTATTGAAAGTGCAACAATTATCTTCCATTTGGCTCCAGCAAGACCAAAACGTTCATGCAACTCTATGTCTGCCGCCTTTTCCCATGTCTTAGCAGAAGTCTTTAGCAGTAATCCAATACTTTCCTTGAGATCTAGTGTTTTCATTTTAGGTATGCCATGTTTTATCAAGATTGATATTGTTTTAATTAGTTTTATATTTATTGATATCATATTTATTAATACAATAATCATTAGTACCCTAATCTTTATTACTTGCAGTATTTTAGTCAAAATAATGCATCTATCTTTTACTCAGAAAAAAAAGAATTCAGTAAAAATATCAAAAAATAATGTAAAAATTTTTTATCTTCTCATTGCCTGTATAATGTCAATCTCTCTTATTCAAGCAAGTCATGCACAATCAGATTCAGATCAGATTACATTTTCAGATGATTTGCTAAATGATCCTGTCGCACAAGATATTCTGAAAAAAATAGAGCAAACAAAAAAGATGATTGCAGAATTGGAGCAAAAGGAATACGAGAAAAATCAGGCTCAGGAAAATTTGCAAAAAATACGTGATTTGTCAGTTCAACGTCTTTACCAAGATCTTGATGAATGGGAAAGACTCTGGGAAAAATATTCTTCAAGAAATGCGTTTGATGAATTTGTAAGTAAAAAACCATCCCATGTTCAAGGAGTATTTTGGGACCAGTTTGAATTCAAGGAACAAAAAGTCAATGCGGGAAGGATTGCAATGAATCAAGTACTGGCAAACGGAGGAACCATGCAAGATGCAAAAAATGCATACAATAAAGCTGCATCAACTCAAAGAATTGAGCTAATAGAAATGAACGCTCAATTTAACGTAAAACACAATCTGGCAGACTATGAAGAGCAGCAAATCTTCAATTCAACAGGACAAGTCAACATGACCCCTTCAATTGAAGCGAAGCTTGCTAATTTTTATTCGGACTATAGACTGCAGCCAAGTTACATGTTAGCAAATCCGGATGATACAAACATATCGGAGAACACAGAGTGCAATGAAGGATCAATTTTGGTCTCTCGGGTAACATCTGGAAGTCATTCCTGTGTTGATGAATCAACTGTTAGAAAATGGATAGAAAATGGGATAAAGGATATTGTGGTTTCAGGGAATAATTTGCCTATCTCTGAGGTAAAGACAAATCCTGGAACAGTGTGCAATGTAGGATACCGCGTGGTCTACCACATTGTTGCATCAGAATATCGATGTGTTTTGGAATCGGATGCAAAAGAAATGATACAGAACAATATTGCTGAGAACCATACTTTAATTGATTATATTGCAAGTAAGGACAAACTCAAGGTACATGAGGATATCATATATGGGATAAATCAAGGAGTTATTGAAATCAACCAAGAATTTGACCTGAAAAAGAAAGCACTGGAGACAAAATATGATGAGATTCTTGAAAGTGAAAATTTGCAAGGAAAACAGAAAATACAAAATATTGTCCACGAATACATGAATGAAAACATCACAAAAGAGGATGTAACCAAACAGATTTCAGAAATAAGAAATACAGTAGATATACTTCAAGAACAAATACTTGGAGAAAAGGTAGATGCGATAAACATACTTGAAGCAGAACACAGAGATAGAATACTTGACATAGTAAAGGAGTACAAGAACGATCCTGACATTAATGTGGATTGGAATTATCTGAATGGAATCACAACTGTTATACAAGTTGTAAACGAGAAAAGTACGACAAGTCTTGTCATGGTATCGTTATCAAATGATGTCAAAGACATACGTCTAGACAATGTAGGTGTGGTTAATTCATTTGGTCAAAAATTTGACGAGATTAAAGCTGAACAGGTTTTGCACATTGCAGCAGATATTACAAATCTTAACGAACATAAACATGACTTTGCATACCTGATGGAAATAACTGATAGTGAGAACAAGCATACACAACCTCCAAGATGGATAACTGGCACCCTTAATCCAACTCAAACTTTTAACGTTAGTTTGTCATGGATGCCCGAAGAACCTGGT
>QCWC01000237.1 GCA_013114705.1 Candidatus Nitrosocosmicus sp.
GACTCCTCAAAAAAGTAAAAAGAAATCTCAATTATTGAAATTTATTTGATCCGGAATAATCACATTATTAATTATTGGCGGTTGCAAATTAAATCCAAACAATGTCTCTAATAAACTCTAAATCTGGCCCGTATGAGGTATTTGATCTTTGTTTGTCCTAATCAATAACGAAGAAAAATATGATACTGGGATTTATTAGAGATTACTTTAAGAATTATCAAAATATTACAGTTCTCTTATCCAGTCTCTTGGTTGTGGCGGTCATCATTCGGTTGATATCTAATAATTCATTTGTCTTGATTAATGCTCAAAATCAAACTATTCAAATTACAAAAATCAATCATCCTCTACCCGTTGAGGGATATGACCAGTCACCTCCATGTTCCCTAACTGCGGTTATACACGCTTTTGATGATCCTAATCTAAGAGTATATCATTTTTCGCAAGCCATATGATAAAATAATTATGGTATGCCAGTTGTATGATATTGGCTATCCAAATGCAACGTTGATTGGAGTAGAATACATGATTGATGCAAAAACTTTTGACTCAATACCAGATAGAGATAAACCTAATTGGCAGTATCACAAAGAAGAAATTTCTCCGATGAGAGCTAATCCTATATTTCCATTGCTTAACGATACTCAACAAGAGGGATGGCTTATCAAAATATTGAATTCTTATGGGAAAGTGATTCTGAACTGGAATCCAGTAGATAAACGTCCCGTATTTCCATCACAAATTCAGCAGGTACAGCATCCTTTCATGACAAACAAGATGGTAGAAAATAGTACAGAAAAACATGTAGGCTCCTTTAATCAGACATTGGATTACTAGGTGATATGATAGTTCTGTAAGAAAAAACTATAATTTTGCCATGTTTTTTATTAATTTTTCTTTTATGACTAACAATGGACTATTAGCGTCTTCAGAATCATATAGAATTATGCCCTTGTCTCTCATCCATTGAACCGCCATCATAAAGTTTTCCAAAATCTCTGTTTTTAATTTGCTTGAGTTGTTATCTGTTTTTATCAATTTTTGGAGACGAGAGTCTAACTTTTCATGCAATTCTTGCAATGAACTAAAAGAACCTTCTCGCTGCGGTTCTTCTCTTAAAATAAAATACAAATGTGTCATAATTTTTTTTGTTGCTTCGATTTCTTTCACTTAATTCACTGCCTTTTTTCGAGATTATTCATGTCTGTAATTTGTATATGGTTTTTGATTTGGTAAAAGGTTTCAACGATATCCTTTGTAGAAGCACTCGATCTGTCATGTGTAAATCTAGTATGATGTTTGAATTTGCTACTAGAATGAAATAATAGATAGACTTCCAAGAATCCAAATAAACTTGAAATATTTCTGATAATTTCATAAATATAATGGGTCATAATCTATTCAATTCCACGTCGTTACTTGTATGAGGTAAAATAATGTTACATCTTTTCAACTCAGCCAATAACTTTTTAAATTCTAAAAAAATAAAAATAGAGTTATAGGTAGCAACTCCCCCTTTATATTCAAGATTTTTCATTTTAGACTCAATGCTAATTGTTTAAGGTCTGCATCCAAGCCCGGTGAAAATTCTTGCGGAGCTTCTGGCATATATGGTATTTCACTTCCTTCAGGAAAGCCATCAATTACTTCAAGTTTACCTCCATCATCAAATGGTGAGTCGCCCTTGAATATTGTGCTTAATAATGATGTTTCCCCTTTATTTGAAAACGTCCACATCTGATTGTGCAAATTTTTACTTTCCAAGTCTCGTACTTCAGGCATACCAGAAGTATCTATTCGAGGAACAGGTAGAGATTTGCCCCAATTTACTCCAAGAGTTTCCAAGGCCTTTGCAAATACCTTTTCATGCACTAAATCTCTCACTATCAAGTACGACACCGTAGATCTAAAGGCCTTATTATCACACATTTCATATAATCTACATTTTTGTAGTCTTCCTGTCGCTTCTAGCATCAAATTATACAACATGTTTAATACCAAATTACCACTATCATAGACGTAGGAAGCCGTCCAAGGATTACCTGCTGCATCTACAGGACGCGCACTCTGTGCTGCAACCAAGAAATGGTGAATATTTGGAGATTCTAAAGCAATTGACAAAGGTAGGTCATTAGGCTGTTCTGAATTGATCGATGCACCTTCTAGCAGAACATTTATCGTATTGGTAATTTGTTCAACATGGCCCATTTCTTCCGTTGCCATACTTCGAAGTAAATCCTGATACGGTTTTGCATCTCCTCTAAAATTCATGTTTTGGAAAAAATATTGCATCATGGTACGCATTTCTCCGAACTGACCTCCTAGACCTTCCTGTAAAGCTTGAGCAGCTTTAGGATCGGGTTTGTCTGCTGGAGGGATTGGATGAGGTATCCTTTTTATTGATAAGAACATAAATACCTTAGACCATCAAATTATATATTCATCTATCATTTTCAGATTGTTAAAATTAAACAATACTAGTAATTAGGAAGGAATTTTAGGAAAATCTTCACTTTTTTGCATTCATAATATCCGTCAGGTTTTGTCCTAATTCATGTATTATTTTGCACAAAACTATCGCCAGAGTGATTTCCGATTCCAGTGAATCAAATAAAAATGAGTGAATTGTTATGGATATATATAAGAAACTAAATAACCTTGTTCATTCCTCTTTTTAAAAGGGACAAAAAGAATCAGACGATTTGAGTTTAAGCTTTCAAATATACCATTTCAAATTGTATTATGTTATATAATATGTTAAACAGTTCTAATTATGTCAAATCAAAATGATAAGGAATATGAAGAAGGCGCAGCAGGGACTAATAAAGATAGAAAAAGTGATCCACTAAAAGAATATTCGGATAAAGAGCCTATGACTCCTGCAAAAATTAACGCAGGCGAACCAACTGCAGTAAAAAGAGACTCTGGTGATCAGAATATAACATCCGAAGGCCAAACCGGAACCAACACTTCAGAAGCGCAAGAAGAATATAGAAAAAGAGGAATGACGAAGATTGAAAATGATTCCTAATTTTTTTTACGAATTTTAACTGATTGATATTTTTACATGGTCGAGTATAACCAAATATTGTTACTAAAATATCTTGTCATTAATGGCACAGTTTGATCCGGATCTATTAAAATTCTGAAACATATTAAATGATTTATTGGACGGTCAAAATTTTTTTATATCAAGAAACTAAGAGAGCATAAGGATTTCTTCCTTCTACTGTTATTTGTTGAATCAAATAAAAACCCCTCCTATAAGCCAAGCACATCAGATTTAATTAGATGAATTACCTCAACAATTTCAACACAATAACGAGGAAAAAATGTTCCAAATAGTTGTACAGAGAATTAATTACCTTTAAAAAGACTTTATAATAACTTCTTACACAAGACATCAAAAAAATAAGATGGTTCTTTGGACAAAAACACAACATGGATGTTATTTTTAACCTTTGTTAATTAATATATAATAATGAGCGATAATAGTTCAGAGGAATCAAACAGTTCTCAAAAAGATTTAGAATCTTCTCAAGAGAATCAACAAGAAGTTGGGGATGCAGAATCAAACCCAGAAACATCTGGTCCCACAGACAAAGTTAGAGAAGAAGCATTTGAGGATGCAGATAGTGAAGACAAATCGAATGAACCAGCATAAAAATTAATGATTTACCCTTTTTT
>QCWC01000238.1 GCA_013114705.1 Candidatus Nitrosocosmicus sp.
TGGCGTTAATATTTCTCTTTTTGACTAACAGTGTAACAGTTTATCTGCCCTTTTCTCTTGAGGGCATAAATGCTCAGTCTGATATCGATGCGTCCTGTCTAATTAGAGGCGAATCTGTACCTCCACCTCCCTTTGTTGTATTGCTATGGAATTCATCGGGCATTTGTGATTCTACCATAGATCATTTTACTCATTTTTATGATATTAGAGCGATATTGAACAATAATACAGACTATATTCTATTCCTATAATCAAAATAACTGTTCTATTTTATCCCAATCAATGAAATTTGAATTTCATCATGTTTCTTTTGTTGATAAATATCTTTTATTCAAGATTATTTTCAGGAATATGTTGATGTAGGATCTAGAAGTGCTTTTTTGTTGAATGTTTAGGAAATCATTCATATGATTGTAATAAAGAGATTATGGGTTTGAATATTGTATAGGACAATTAATGCCCGTATTATTGAGTTGGACACGACCTACGAATTATTATCGTGTCGATATAAACGAATAATCGCTATATATTATATAGAATGTTGAATACATACGAATGTGTCAACCAATCCTTCAACCGATCCAGTACCTTATAGAAAGGATCTGCGAAAGAAAATGAATTTAGAAGACAAAGATTCTGAAAATACCAGCGATCAAAATAAGTCTAATTCCAACCATGATTAATAATCTTTGGAAAAAAATCGCGTAGTGTTAATTACAGTCATTAATATTCGCTCAACCTAAAAATAGCGATATCAAATTAAGAAGTCGATAAATGCTGATAGAGACTGCTGTGAACCAGACTCTGCGCTTGACAGTTCCTCACTACCTCAACAATGACCTTCGATGAATGAAACAGAAACTTGACTATCTATGAATTAGTGGCATTGTCATCAGTGTTTTGTTTAAACCACAGAATAAAAATCCTGAGGCGTTTCAACTTATCTATTATAATCGGTAGTGAACCGCTGTTACGAAAATATGCTTTGAAAATAAATGATGAGATTTTATCTGTGAGTATTACTGTTTGATTGTTTTACTCCTGTTACTCGTAGCTTTAAGACATTCTTCACATAGCGTATCATTTAGTTCTGATAAAAATATTTTTCCACACGATGCGCATTTAATTTTATGCTCTTCGTACATTACACATTTTAACATAAAAAATTATTTAAGTTAAATACTTGGTAGATAAAAATAGATCAAAATTATATTATTTATTTTTAATACCTATTTTTATGACCTCATCTCAGTTATTTAAATGACGAATTTTTTCAATTAATATCATGTGCAAGAGAACTTTAAGTATCTTGTCTCTAAAATTGCGAGATCTAATAATACCGAGCCCTTATACCATACGGAACTTAATCCTGCCGAACGCGCTACCAATTTATAGTAACGGTATTGATCTTTTTATTCCACCCAGTTTATTACTTCAGATGACTGACTGAATCCGTCTACGAATTAGCAAATAGAATATTGTTTGGAACAAGATAATCTAAAAAATAGTAGAGACTTTATTCTTCTGTTTCTCCACCTAATGTTCCATTAGTAGTCAACATCAACATTGGCCCAAATGTTGCTCCGTTATCTGTTGACACTCTAATAACAGGAGTATCTGAAGTCTGATTTGTTTCCCACCATGTTACTACAACGCTATCTGCATCTGAGTCTATCTCTACTTTCCATGAGTCTGCATTAGTAGTATTGCTCAAGTTTATTTTCTCACCAAATGTTGCACCTCCATCCGTGGATGCTCTAAACATTACTTCTTCATTGTTGTTTGCAGTATCGTTTGTCTGCCATGCTACGTACACATTTTCACCTGAAATTGAAGGAGGTGCTTTTCTTGGCTCAGTATCAGGGTCAACCCAGTTTGCTGCGAGAGCCACAGTTGACGACGTCGCTGTCATTGCAAGGGTTATCATTACGATAACACCTAAAACTACTTGTTTATTCATTATCGAGTTTAATAGATGGCATTATTTAAGGAAGCCGATTATGTAAGCCCCTATAACTTTACAAAGCCAATTTTCACCATCCGTTTCAAGTACCCAAAATTTACACACGGCTTTAAGATGCCCCGTGGATTTATGATGAGCCAGTATAGATAAAATTAAAAATCTACCTTTTTTCAAATTAGTTTTAGAATCTGTATTTGAACGCCGACTTGTTTCATGCAGATAGATTGTAATACGGAATTACAAGTGGTCATTGTTTCCTTCAATTAAACTTTATATGTTGACATCTGCTAAAAGTTCGCAATCCTGTTTAAGATATCCTATCCGCACTAATCTCAACCGCCCCTCAAAATTTCATAATGCTTTATTTGATAATGATATTATGATTCGCCATGGTTCGAACCCTTTAGCAAGTGCTCACGTAGATTTAACGTCGGTTCTATTTAATGTTGAATAATATAGTCACATGTCTAGACATTGTCTGAGTAACGAGTCTAGATGACTATAAGAGAGTGATAAAAAATGAGTCAAATTTGTTTCACATACCACCGAACCCGCATAGTATACGGGTCTATATCCAAGTTCTTCTATATTATATTCGTGATATAACAATGAATATTGCCGATATTCGTAATAAAAGGAGGTCTTGGATATTCCAATAAAATTAGATATCCCAATCCTATATTGCTTATTGATCATGCTTTGTCTTTGTCTTTGAATTTTCTTGGTTTATTATTAAGAAACGTTTTAAAGCATTGTTATACTATTCTCTTTCCATCGGAATTATATCGTTCTTTATCATAGTTACAACCTGAATAGATATCTTTTATTGGTGACCCATTATATGATCTATCCGTTTTTGTTTCTTCGGGCGAACCATAGTAAGACGTATGCAAAGGTTCAGACCTTCAGACTCGCAATATATCAATTACCAAACCCGTCGAGTCCGTCTGATTTGTATCCTGTTTTTACATTCCATGATAATATATTCTAAATTAGGTGAATAAAATATATCGCCAGTAACTCCGTATGGACCTACTTTCTTCCATGATTCACTTTAGCCAACTTGAATTCGTTAACCAGTCGTTTTATTCTGTTAAATCTCCTATCATACAAGTTATTAAAGTAGATACTTCTCTGTTCTTCAGACTGCCCACTAGTAGTTAGAAAATTAAGTTTCAGCTCACCTTTTAACTGCTTTAGCTCTATTGAATCATTTCCATACATTTTTTCAATAACTCGTTCGATAGTTGCTTTCCATTCACCATATTTTTTTGGGTTGTTAGATATTTGAATTTCAAGAGTATAATCCAATAAATCATCTAGTACCTTAGAGCGATCATTCCGACCATCTTTATCACTTTGCAACTTTGTAATCTCATTATTATTTGATCCCGTTTGATTTTTAACTTCTGTCCATTGCATATCGTTAACTATTGGAGAATTAAAATTTGATGATGAAGTGGTAGAAGGGTCTTTAATTAGATTTTTTACAATTGACATAGTTATATATACACTTCGTTCCTATTAAGGATGCCATAACGAATACCGTTTTCTAATGGAAGTAAACAGTAAAGGAACAGTTACTGTGAATGATTTCGTTAATAAGTCAATTAATTTTCTCATTTCAATTAAACTAAGGTACGCTATTCTGGTAGGCTGGATATATTACTGACTATACTTTCCGCAGCATCATCATAGATGGGTTTACCACTTG
>QCWC01000239.1 GCA_013114705.1 Candidatus Nitrosocosmicus sp.
CAAATAAATAAATTGTTATTTGTATCTAAATCCGATTATCAGTAGGAACCTAATCCTACCGAAGCCATCATAATATGGACCTAGATTAGGAATAGAAAATCTATTTTGTATAATGAATAGTGTGTCTATTACAAAAAAGTGGTTTTTTAAAGTATTGCTGACAAAAATAAATAATTATCATTTCGGCCTATCAGAATTATTTATGTTATGCATGTTATTTATGTTATGGCATTATAGAAGATGAAGACACGGGAATACATTTTTAATAGATAATAAACATCACCAAAAACCTAATTCTTAATCGTAAAGAATTGTAATAAAGCATTATGCGGCCCTGTTCACTTAAGCGTTTTTAGTTCACTGTTATGATAATCAACAAATAGATTCAACCATTCGTTCCGTACATGCTTTAGTTTACAATTCTTCAGTCTGCGAGGAAAGTAATCATCAAAGCATTCGGTCCTGTCCTTTATGTACTGCATCGTTCTTTCAATCAGGCTTTTCTCCATAGGGGAATGAATGTGATGTTCAAGTCCAAGGAATCTACATGCCATTGGGTACCATGTACCACCATCTGTAGAAACGTGATGCTTTCCATAATCTCTTACAATGTCTGATAGAAACCGCTCAGCAACAAACATATTTCTTTCCTTAGAGATAGTTAGTGCGAGAATTTCCTTACTTTTTGCATCTATTGCAACCCATAACCATATGTATTCGGAACCTACCTTGATTAATGTCTTATAAATGATGAACTTTGATATCTTATTCCTTCTTGAGGAAATCTTTTGCGGATGGTATTTCTGAATCCAATTCCAGACAGTGACGTGGTTTCGTTTGATAAAGCAAGATAATCTTGCAGACGTTCTCCTAAGCGATAAGCCTGAAAAGTACAAATACAGACCATAACAAACATACTCTGAAGGTGTTTTGTTTCTGGTAATCATAAAGGAGATAAAGCATCTTCAAGCTATAAGATTTCGGTAAATGAACAGAGCCCATTATGCATATAAGTTAATTAATTAGCCTCACAAATATAACATATATAACATCAATAGTAACTCATCTCATTAACAATTTGAAATTATTTAATAGTATTTGATTTTTTCGATATTGATCTCTAGCTGCCTATAACTACAGTGTTCTACTCTCATACACTTCCTGTTATTTAGTAGTGGATCTGTTAAGATGGGAATTCATAAAGTCGAGTTAATCTATATTCCCAATATTATGATAGTTCAGTATGATCCAGATTTAATATCAAATATTGATTTATGCAAAATAATGAGAAATTCAAAATGTAGGTTTTTCACAGTAGGAAATAATCTCTACTGCGGAAAGCAGACTCCATACTTGGCATTAAAAAGTTGATTTGCAACAATTCAGTCTGAATGATACAAAATATATCTTCTTACAGAAATCTTTAGGATTCAGTTAACAATCCAAATCCTATATCCTAGAAAAATTAAATATTAAAAAAAAATATTATGTTTATTCAACTATTACTTCTCCTACCATTGAAGGGTGATAAAAGCAATAATATTGATATTCGCCGGAATCATCGAATGTAATACTATAGTATTGGTTTGGTATTATTGCTTCGGAATCAAACGCTTCACCTGCATTCTCGCCGTTGTCCTGTCCGGAAGTTACAGTATGCGAAATGGTGTCACCATTATACCATGTTATTGTCTGACCGCTTTGTATCGTGACTGGATTTGGAGAGTAGGAACTGTCACCATTAATTCCTAATATGACTGCTGGAATAGAGTTTTTATCTTGAGAAGTAGATCGATCATCGCTTATGGACCGGTCATCATCTTCTTTAGCTTCTGCGGTAGAAGTATCAGCAGAAGGAGCGGAGTTAGTAGTGGTACTCGCGGAAGCAGGTAGAATTCTAAAGAGTGATCCAGTAAAGCTAAGAACATACAGGTATCCGTCAGGACCCACTCCAATGTCTGTTATACCGCCAAAGCCCTGCCCGAAGATGAACGGTTGATTTTCCTTTGGATCGTTAACAACTCTATCGTTTAATAGGGATATATTTCCTGCATATCCTTTATCAAATAATAAACCATCACGTGCTTCATTTAGAATGAATCTATACAAAAGACCGTTATTTATATCGCCTACAAACATGTCATTTTGATATTGTTCTCCCAGTTTATCTGAATTTAGAAATTTTAAAGCTGTAATTCCAATAGGAGTCACCCATGATAATTTAGGCTCTGCATATGATCCCTTTCCAAAATAAACAAGGTCCTCAGGAGTTGCACCGTCATTTAATAGATCATTCTTTGATAATCCTTGAATCAACGACCAGCCACTATTAAAACCTGGATAAACCAGATTGATTTCGTCGCCAGCTGTAGGTCCATTCTCTGTATCCCACAAGTTTCCTGTAACTGGATCAAAATCCATTCCAAAACTGTTTCGAATGCCCATTGCATAATACATGTCAAGGGGTGATTCATCACCAAAAATGGCATCTCCAGGTACAATTTGACCGTCTTGAGTTATCCGTAATATCCCTCCTAAACCATTGGGTTCTGGACCATCTTCAATATTCTGTGCTTGAGTTGTGTGTCCTCCAACTTCTCCTACTATAAAGTAAACGTTGTTATCTGGACCAATCCTAATCTTACCTCCATTATGCTCGCCTCTATCATTAGGTGGAGTTGCTGTCAAATCTAAAAGTATTACAGGGTTTGTCAGTTGCCCATCAACAAATTCATAGCGATAGAGTCTGTTTCCTTCCGGACCCACGTTATCTTCTACGTCGCTACCATCTTCATCATTTCCAGATTCTGTGTAAGAGAGAAACACGTATCTGGTTCCATCCGGTTGTTGCTTTGCTACTGCAATACCTAGTAGACCGCGTTCAATACTATTAGCAACAGCTACATCCAGTACTGGTTCTTCCTGCACCTGACCATCTATTACCCGCATAACTTTACCGGTGTTTTTTTCAGTTACCAAAATGTCATCAGGACCTAAAAATGCCATGCTTGTAGGAAAGTCTAATAATCCATCTGTCACTTTTTCAACTACCAGATTATCGTCCTTTACAGTTGGACCGGCAGGCGATAAAGGCGCTTTAATGTATGCTCCATACGATAGGTTAACTATAGAATTGTTCGAGTATAGTATTAAAAATATACAAAATAAAGATAAACCAAATAATCTAAATTTTATTCTCTTTCTCAATGTTCATTCTTTGTATATTGTTATGTTATAGATTATTTATCAATCTACCTGTAGAATTGATATAATAATGATATTTCAATCTTCTTCTGATGATAGAACAAATTAAAATTACATTGTAAAACTTTAACAATCTTTGCAAATCAATTTTGAAACTATAACCTTACCTGATCTTTGAAATACCCTTTTGTATTTATCATTTTATCTTATCCTGCCCAGACTAACCTTTCCGTAGTTATCTTATTTTTTTTCTTTAGACTGGGGATTACAATATTAAAAATATAATCTTGTCAATCTTGGTTATCTAATAACCTGCTATCAAAAACTAAATTTGAATATTTATTATACCGCAGATTTGCGTATACTCGGCTTTTGAAAGGGAAAAAGTGTTGCCATTGTAATGTAATTTATCATGAAAGACAAGTAAAAAACACGATGTTAAATCAAGGAAAAAAGATAGTTCAGTAAGAAT
>QCWC01000240.1 GCA_013114705.1 Candidatus Nitrosocosmicus sp.
TGTATCTTTTTGTGACGTCATCTATCTTGGCATCACTGCATCCGTGATTGTAACCAGACTCGTAGGGCAGGTTATTGACAGTTGTAGAACAATAGTCAAAGCCCTGATAATATCCATCCATAAAATCTGACGTATGATATGAGGGTCCCTTACCTGGTTGATTTATGTATCTCTGAGAATCAACAGAAATTTTTGCATCCGAACATCCATGGCCATACCCCGAATCAAATGCTGCTTTTCTGGTTTCGTCGCTTCCTCCTCCATTGTTTGTTTTGCATTCTTTTAACTCAGGGTATTGACTACATACGTATTCTTTTTCTCCGCAGGATTTCATATTAGGCCTAAATATCATTCCTGGAGGGCATCCATCGGAGTTGGGAATACAGCGTCCACTTTCATCATCATCCACACGGTGATAACCATCAGGGCATCCTCCTCGCGGAAAACATTGTCCATCCTCATTCATACCAAAGCCTTCAGGACAGTTACCATTTTCATCGGGAGCACACTTTGGCATAGAAGGATCGAACAAACAATCTTCATCAGGGCTGGAGAGGACAACAACGGAGTCATCATCATTTGATCTGGCCAACCCGTTATCTGTGTTTTGTTGGCCGTTACCTGAATCATCATCAGAAAGAGGACTATAGGATGTATTCTCAGACATTAACTTTTCATCATCTTGATTATTTAATTTGGCATTATCGTCTGGAACATATTGAATAATTTCATTTTCGTCTGAAGAATCAGTCTGATTATTGTTTTGTCCAAATACAAACAGGCTTTGAGTTAAAAAACTCGACGAAAGAGAAATGGCAAACAATAGAATTACAGAAATACGAATAGCATTATGAAAATTTTTTTTATCTCTCTTCTTAACTGTGTCTAGAAATCGATCATTTTTCATATGTTATCGATAGCAGATATAAACAAATTCAACTATAAAATATTTTCAGGCATATCATCCACTAAAAGTATCAACCAAAAGAAAAGGAGTTTCTGAATTCATTGTAGATGAAATCTTGATTAAGGTTCGCTCAGCGTTCATCTTCTGGCTATGGATTACAATAGAGCCCGACAATAGACTAATTCTCAAACTATCCATTTCTAAGGGAAGAAACATGTTTGCTGCCGAAAGGCTTCTATCAGACGTTGTAAGAGAGTATTGAAAGTATGCAGTTTCTACGGATGGTATCTGTACATGGTATCTAATGGCAGTATATTCTTAAAACAAGATCACTATATTCATTGTTCTTTAGAAAAAAAGTTTGATAAATAGAGGAAGATGTAATACATCAAAGATTAGAACTGAAAGTTTCGACGAATATTACTTTCCTTATACGGTAAGAGATTGTAAATAGATCAAGTACGGAACTGGCTGAATCTATTTGTCGGCTATCATAATAGAGAACTATGTATTATATACTGAACAGAGCTATTTCGGATAATAATAATTAAAATGATGGATAGGTATTATCTAATGGACTATGAGTACTGGACATTGGGATAATTCTGACACTTTTCTGGTAACGCTTCCTAATGCCCCTATCTTGGATATTCCTTTCATGCGTTTGCCGGCACCCATCACAACGATGTCTATTTTGTTTTTTTCGATAAATTTCAATATTTCTTCTGAAGCAACGCCCCAGGTACAGTAACTTCGAACAGAAGTGATGTTTGTTTCCTTTTTTAATTTCTCAATTATGGTATTGGCTCTTTGATTCCATCCTTTCTCTATTGCTTCACCTATCGTTACTCTAGCTACTTCAATTGCGGCTCTGTCGTTTCCTAGAATTAGCGACGCAGGTATTCCTATATCATCTATTACATGCAAAAGTATTAACGGAACATCCATTTGATTAGCGATCTCTGAGGCCTTTTCGATTGCTTTATCTGAAATTTCGGTTCCGTCATCTGTCACTACTATATTAGATATCATATCATCTATAATATCATTGAAATTAATAATTATATTTGTAAAGTGCTATATGAGTAATAAATGACCAACTGTATTTATGGTTACAAGGAGCTCTTAAGCAAAAACAAATTTGAGCATTAAAGTTATCTTATTAAAAATTTAGATTCAAATATCTACTTAAAACAGTAGAACTTGAATATTTTCCAAGCACTATTTCCCCAAAATCTTGTTGATACATCAATGTCTTTATTATGCTGATAAATTTAATAAAATTATAATATAAAATGTCATTACAAGTAGCAAAAATTTACCAGATTCCAATCAGATTGCACTTTTCACTTGTTCTAGTATTTTTTTTAATTGCATGGACGCTTGCATATGGGTTCATGCCACAATACTCGCCGGGAATGAATCAGGTAAATTATTGGATAATGAGCATAACAGGTACAATCATTTTATTTTTATCTGTATTACTACATGAATTATCACACTCCATAGTAGCAAAATCTTATGGAATACGAGTCAGACAAATAATGTTGTTTATCTTTGGAGGAGTCTCAGACATTGAAGAAGAACCCAAAGAGTTTAAAAAAGAGTTTAAAATGGCAATAGTAGGGCCTGCAGTAAGTCTTGTTCTCTCGACTATATTTGCAGTATTTTGGTGGATCACGTCAATACCAATTACCTCGTCATCAACAGATGATTTTTATAATACGGCATTAACCATGATCAATGGGATATTTTTCTACTCATCTTTTCTAAACCTAATTTTAGGAATTTTCAACCTTGTTCCAGCTTTTCCAATGGACGGTGGAAGAATATTAAGATCGCTCCTTTTTAGCAGAAACAAGAATTACGACAAATCTACAAGAATCGCTGTAAGAATTGGTGTTATCATATCCTATGTCTTTTTTGGGTTGGGAATATTGATAATCCTTTCTGGATCCTTTGTTAGTGGCATGTGGATTATATTAATAGGATGGTTTTTGCAAAACGGAGCGCAATCCTATATGTATCAGTATGACATTATGAAGATACTATCCAAGATTAGATTGAGCGAATTGATGAAAACTAATATTATTTCTGTACCAGAAGATATTACAGTCAATAACATCTTAAGAAACTACTTTAATATTTATATGAAAAGTTCTTTTCCAGTAACAAAAATAAACTACGAGATTGTTGGCATAGTTACTCTCAAAAGTTGTTTAAGTATTCCAGAGCCAGAAAGAGATACCATTCTTGTTAAGGATGTGATGTCCTCAAAAAGCGAGATAAAGTTGCTGAATGTAAATGATACTGCTGATAAGGCACTTTCAATCATGATTAAAGAAAACCAAGACAAGATCCTTGTTTGCGACAATGGCGACATACTGGAAGGAATTGTTAGCAAGACAGACATAATTGAAGCAATGGATGAAAGAAAATCCTTTTTGAATAAACGAAATAAATAAACCCAATGATCAAAATAGTTTCTTCTTGCTTACTGGTTCATGAGACTCTTAATTTTCCTTAACTTTTTTTGCAGGCAATAATATATACCTACTAGAGGATTGGTCATAAATCTAAAATTGGCCAGTCTTCCAGTATATTGTATTTGGATTGAAGCAACAGATACTAACTAAAAGACCATACAGTCATAGTTCTTTTCAGATAAAGAATAGGAATTAATTGGTACAATCTAAAGAAATAGCGAAACAAAGCAATTACAAACGTACTTGGTAGGTCTCTTAATATACTCTTTAAAACAAGATAGA
>QCWC01000241.1 GCA_013114705.1 Candidatus Nitrosocosmicus sp.
CCCAAAAGGAGAATCGTTATTGTGAGGCACAGATATACTTGTCCATAACATGAAATTATATTGTATATTATGCTATTTCTGTGATATCTTCAATAAACCTGTACTTCTTGACAGTAGGATGATCTATTACTTCTGTAAAAATACTAATTAGTTCACGTGTAAATTTGATATATTCTGTCCAAAGATCGCTGTTGCTTTCTAATTTAATCTGTTTGCTGTGACTAAATAAGTATGAATTATGTTTCCATCTGTATGTCGTAGGAGTAGACTTTTGATTTTCACTAATATAGACTGCATTATTGTGGAGGGAATTTTTGAAATGGATAACTATTTCTAAAAAATTTTCTCTGTCTTTATCCAATAAATCTAATTTCTTTAGAATCACTTCACATAAATCCTTTATGTCTCGTTTATTCTTCTCTCCATTTTCCTTACTGATATAATTTTCATCTCCAAAACACTTTTCACAAATTATTCTAAACGAAGACTCGAAGGTTTGAAAAACGGAATTAAAAAAAGAAAATTGCAAATACCGATCAATATATCTTTTTTCTATTTGACGAGACTCTAGTGTACTAGTTGAGAAGATCCGTTTATTTATCTTATATTTAGGTAGTTTTTTTGCCCACCAATCTTCTGTTGATAATGTGGTATCTGAAAATATCATTAAATGGATAGTAGAGTTTAGAGTGCTTATCAAGTGTTTATGAAAAGTTACTCTTGCATCGTTTTGTTTACCTCCTCCTGTACGTAAGAAATTTTGTTCTTTTGAATAACAAACCTGAAATAATGCTTCCAAGTTTCTTATTATTTGTGTTTTCTCCACTTTGGTTTATCTTGTTCGTCTCTTAGTTAACTATATTGGGATATGAAAATGTCAGACAAGTTAATAAAGACATTTAGAAAGCATTTAACCGATTTGCATTTTTTAGGCGACTTGATACATCTGCAAGTTTATTGATTTATCAATCTATTATGCTAGTCATATATTATTATCCTGAAAAATAACTTGGAAAACTCTTCTAGTGCAGTAATCATTTAATTGTGGCCCATTCTAAGTTCAAAATAACTCCTATTTTTTGCTCCTTTTGATCCTAAAATACTTCATGGAATCTCCAAAATCGGTACATACAATATAATTTTAGGTAGCTGTTTTGCTTTAATTTACTGGATAGTCAGAGGTTCATCATGAGTATGAAATGGGATTGCGCATAAACTAACATTCATCATATTGTATCTTCAGGGTTGGTAACTCAAAATTTCTTTGGAATATAGGAAGCCACAAACCATTCTTTCTGGTTTTTTAGACGTTTTGGTTAATAAATATCTCTTAATCCAGGTATTAAATCAAAAGCATTTTTGCCATCAAGCAGAATATATGTTTCATGAAAAACCATGAACTTTTTCCTATTCGGTATTTTCTAACCTACACCGCTGATAACCATCCATCATAACTATCGTCCACAAGGTACCTGTCGTAAAGATTTTGAATTTCAAACACTTGAACTATATCTCGATATGTGTAGACAAATCAATCCTTTCACCTAGTAGATGACTTGTTTCGCCTAATCCAGCTAACATAGGAGCATAAATCTTATGATTATATTTCCTTAGAAAAAAAATTATCTTATTACAATACTACCCACTGTGACAAGATCCTTGGACTAGAACCACTGATTTATCAATTCACTAAGTTGGCAATATCCTATTTTTCTCTTTCTCTAGTAATAATTTAAGCTGTAATTTCCACTTGACTATTAATGTTATATCTTTTGTAGAGGTTTAATACAATGAAACAGTTATGATAGTTTGAATCTATGTTAAGAACTTTAAACGTTGCTAACATTCGAAATCTTTATCTTAGGACTTGAGATTCAGTATATTGTGGTATTGGATTCTATTATCTATAGGCTATTAATCTCAAATAAGAAAGTTGTTGCTGATAGTCCTATAATAGATCGGTTCTGTATCCTAGTATTTTGAACAATAGTGTCACTATTGCTTTTTACCTTCCAATGTATTATCAGATTCAAATTGTTTTGCTAAAAGATTGATTATACGTTGAGACTCTAATTTGATTTATGAGCTATTGTTTACTATCATTCGAAAGGAGAAAAAATAAAAACATCTTAAACCAAAATATTTTAAATTTATAGTGGTTTATTAGTTGCGATAACTATTCAGTAAGTATGAAGTGTCGTATATGTAATACGCCAATCGTAGTTGTGCCTTTAAAGATAGTTACACTTGATAAACAGAAGGAGATTTACTATGATGTAATATTAGATATATGTGATTATTGCAACGGACCTGTGATAGGGGTTCGTAAGCACAATAGACAAGATTCTAGGCCGCTTAATGATAATAATAAGAATGAGTATAAAATCTTGGAAGATAAAATAGACTTTTACACAAAGAGTAGTGAAAATAACGGGGTGTCCTAAACACATCTTAAAAGTCTCCCTCTACATAAAAAATGAGTTAGTAGATTAAATTTGGCGAAATAATTATACAGGAGGATTCTCCACAACAAACTCAGCTGATTTGTTTTTTCTTTTTGACAGATGTTACCTAGGAATCATTTTTAGAGGTTATTTACCAAGACTGAGGATTACACTCCGGTAATCATTAGCATCACTGTTTATTATCTCTACTATTCTATTATTTGAGACCATATTACGACAATGATGATGAATTGCAATATGTATTAAAGACTTTTAAATTCAATAACAATTGCTCAATTGTTCACATGTACGCACCTAAACTGAATGGCCAAAAATTAATAATGACTACTAAAACTATACTTATCAATAGAGGTTAAAATATCCTCTTATTGTACCCTAAATGAACCTAAATGAATCAAATATAAGCTTTAATTGAGACTGGCTTTTTCCAGATTCAAAATTATCAGGTAAATCTACAAACGCAATCATGAAACATCTATCCTCATTTTTATCATGACTTTTATTATTTTCATACATTACTATTGACCTTTCATGAAATAGATTCAATCCTGATTTGTCATCTCTAATGCTGAGAAGAATGCTAGCCGAATTAATGTTTTGAGTTTTATCGTTATTATTCTTATTTATTATTATTGGATGTTTATTTATGATTACATCTTCTAGGATTATTTCATCAATTTGAATAGATGATCTTAGGGCCATAGCAAGTGGGTGATAGCTGGGAGGACGATAGTACTGATACCGATGTGGGTTTTTGCTGTTTCTAAAAGAAGGATGAGGAGGATGAATCCATCCACATAGTAACATGTCGTTAACTTGGTTTTTTAGCTCATCTACTGAAACTCTTACGATTCCAAAATTAGTACATTCTTTGAATAACAAGACGGCATCAACATCAAATAGCATCTTGTAGTTTTCTAATCTCTTCCATTCAGCCGGATAGTGGAATACTACTCCCAATTTGGGATCAAGATATAATTTTACCCCAATTCAAATTCATGTAATCTATGCAAAAATTTTATTTAATACTTTGCATAAATTTAAGATAAACGGAGAGATTAGTCATGCATTAAATCCTAACAATATCTCAAATTTTATATTTATATTTATGTTATGGTTAAGTCACTTCTTTACTGCTTTTTATATAAACCTAGTAGAAAATTATTCTAAAATTATCTTTTAGAACTAAATTTAATAAATATCTTAA
>QCWC01000015.1 GCA_013114705.1 Candidatus Nitrosocosmicus sp.
CATTTTCCATGATGTATAAACATTTAGTTTAAAGTATCCAAAATTGGATAATTTCATATACCTGCGTTATTAAAAATCAGGAATTTCAACGCATTATTGTTACAAAACTCGGCAGTCCGGTTTATTCTCTTCATATTGGTTATTTTTAACCTAATAGGGGGACTATCTTACTCATCATCGTTTTGTAACATGACTAAATACGCGACTATCAATATATTTTAATATGAACATAACGGTTCTTTGGCATAATTATTCTGTTATGGTTGCAGCATGATATGGCTTTTTGCATTTCGGACACATAGCATGATCGCACATACATTCAATACAGTAATCACTACTTTTTTCAAACTCGGCTTTACTACCTTTATGAAAACATATTTCGCAAACTACTCTTTCCATCTGTAAAGATATTGTTATAATACTTTATTTAATACTTTATTGATGGTTTTTGTTGTTTTTTAGACGGTCTACTGTTTCATCCCTGATCCTATCCAAATCTGACTTAGATGATGTCGATATACACAAAATCTTCTCATGAAATGGGAAAGTCATCATGGTAATTTTTTCTTGCCGTATTACCAAATAATCCACGGGTCCGAACTTTTCTGAAAATGACTGAAAGAAGTTGATATTAGAAAGAGATTGTAAGTACATCTCCTGTTCCTCGTTTTGATTGAGTAAAGGCTCTATCCCTTTTCTGAAACCTCCTTCTATTACTTCGCCCTCTCTGTTTACTAAACCTACAAACCTGATATTACCATCGATTGTGAATATTTCATCACATAAATTCCTATTATTTAAATTTGAAATATCGCTATCTTTGGGCATTTTTACTTGTTCTATATATTTAGCGAATTATATTCTTATGTCATGTATCATTGTTATCTCTTTTCTTTGATTTCCTGTTCTCTGAGAAGTTCATTTTGGATGTTTTGTAATAGATAACTTCTCCTCTTCTTTCTACCACAGCTATCACAGCACCTTTACCCATATTTTCTACCTCTTCAATCATATTTGCGAAAGTTGTTGCACTGATTGTGGCCCCTTCGTTGAGCCCGATTGCCACGTATTTAGAAGTTTTTTTATTAAATTCACCTCTTTCATAAACTCTAAAATCAGTTCCAAATCCAAAACCATCCTTAACTACATATCCTTTACTTCTCAAATCTCGATAAACAAGATACTTGGTAAGCAATTTCTTGTCCTTCTTAATCAAGGTTTTCATAAAGCTCGAAAAATCGAACTCCTCGGTTTTGTTTAATATTCTTATTTTGTTACTTTGAAGTAGGAATAGTGCTTCAAGATTGCTGAGCAAAAATTCTTTATTAAAGTTTTCACCAAATCCTTTATTTCTGAGCTGGTCCTGATACTTTTGCTCTTGAATTACAATTTTTCCTTCTTTGCCAAAATAATTAGCTTCTACCAGAAAATTTGAATCCGTGAGATTTTCCAATGAGTCAGTCTTTTCAAAGTCCTTTTGACCTTCAGTAAGATTTTCCATCTGATTTGTTATATTATCTTTAATAGGACTATGACTGACATCTTCTTTTTCTTCAGAAACTTCAGTTTTAGTGGTGGGCATAACACATAAATCACTGCCAACAGCCACATTTAATCATTATATAGTGAATTAATAATGAAAGGAGTAAACTATAGAGAAATTAGAGGTATGCCTTATGTAAGGCGTGAATATATAGCTGGAAAGCCTCAGATTAAGATTGCCAGATTTGCCTCTGGTCAGGCAAAAGCTGACTATGATTATTTACTTGAGCTTACTGTAACGGAGCGTATACAAATACGACACAATTCACTTGAGGCAGCGAGATTAGCAGCCAACAAAACCTTAGCACAAGCTGGAGATATGAGCTTTTTCGCTAGATTGAGAGTTTATCCTCATGTCCTCCTACGGGAGAATAAGATGATTGCTACGGCTGGGGCTGACAGATTGCAGGAAGGTATGAGAAGGGCCTTTGGTAAGGCAACTGGCTTAGCTGCAAGAGTGGAACGAGGAAAGACAATTTATGAGGCATACGTAACTAAGGAAAATTTGGAACTCGCTAAAAGGGCCTTTAAAGTAGCATCTAGCAAGGTAGGCTGTCCTACTTTTACAAAGATTACTCCTCTCAAGTAACAAAAAATTAGTATAAAAAGTAAGTATCCTTCAATAACTAATTTTTCAATTCGCAAAAAATTTTCATAAATTAACACAATAGCTAATCCTCGCGGGAAGAATACTATACATCTATAGCAATTATTAAAGTCTGACAGCTCGGATGTTTGGTTTAATCCTAGAAGTAATTATTGATAGATGATAAGTGAGGGCTTGTTTACGTAAGAAGCTTATGAATAGGATCTAAATTACCATAGATTTCTTGAATATCGAGATCCCCCAAGTATTAATTATAATAAGGTATGAATAAACAACAAATATTTTATAACGAAGAAAATTCAACTAATTTGTGGGACAGATTAAGTTTATTACAGATTTCGATGATAAATTTTATCTCAATAAGAAAATATTTGTTCGAGTTGATTTTAATGTCAAAGTACAAGACAATATAGTAAGTGAAGACTATAGGATAAGATCTGCAATCCCTACAATTGAATATTTGGTCAAAAGAGGAGCCAAAGTTATACTTGCTTCTCATTTGGATAGACCTCAAGGCAAGGATATTCGATACTCTCTCCGACCAGTATCACTAAAACTAACCGAAATTTTGTCATCATTTAATGCTAGAGTTACCTTTTCAGATGATTGTATAGGAATTAGTACCCAAAAAATGGTAAATGATTTGAAAAATGGGGAAGTATTATTACTTGAGAATTTAAGATTTTACCACGAGGAAGAAAAAAATGATGCAAAATTTTCAGAGACTCTTTCATCGTTTGCAGACGTATATGTAAATGATGCTTTCAGCACCTCTCATAGAAAACATTCTTCTACGTATGGTATCGCAAAATTTTTTGATACTAGAATTGCAGGATTTAATCTCGCTCAGGAACTTGAGTATTTATCACTGCTAAGGGAGAGACCTACAAACCCCTTTACTTTAGTAATAGGGGGAGTAAAAATTAAGGATAAGATAGGAGCGCTGGATCACCTGCTACCCAAGGCAGACAAGGTTCTAATTGGAGGAGCAGCTTCATATACTTTCTTAAAGGCGAAAGGGCATTCGGTAGGAGAATCGATAATTGAAGAAGATTACTTACCTTGGGTAACTAGAGCGCTAGCTGCCCATAGTGACAAGATAATCCTCCCGCTAGATCATAAAGTGGCGGTCTCTGAACAAAGTGATACTTATCAAATTGTTCAGGATGAAATACCCAAGAATATGAGAGGTTACGATATCGGCGACAAGACAATTCAAAAATTTAGCTATGAAATACATAACAACGGCTTGGGGACTATTTTTTGGAACGGCCCAATGGGTTATTTTGAAAAGGAAATATTTTCAAATGGGACAAAAAGTGTAGCAGTCAGCATGGCACTAGCTTATTGGAGAGGCGTGAAGACATTGATTGGAGGAGGTGATACTTTAGAAGCTATGAAAGTTTCAGGTGTTTCAGAAAAGGAAGTAACACATGTATCAACAGGAGGAGGTGCTTCATTAAGGTTCTTAGCAGGAGATGAAATGCCTGGAATTGATGTGTTAAAAATCAATTAGAGTACATGTTATATACCATCTTAGTAAAGTAATTAAAATAAATATTTGCTTAATTAACTTTATTCGCTTGACAACATTACTTGAATCCAACTCATTTGATGCAATTGTTGGAGGTGGCAGCGTTTCTGGACTCTTCGCAGCCAGGGAAATGGCTTCGAGAGGAATGAAAGTCCTAGTATTAGAGGAAGACCATGAAATAGGTACTCCAGAACACTGCGGTGGGGTCGTTAGCCAAAAGGGACTAGAAGGGCTTGGAATAATCCCAAGGATAAAGACAATTGATAATGAAATAAGAAGAGCGATCATTAGAACAAAAGAAAACTCTTTGGAAGTAAACTCTGCCAACCAAAAGGTAATTGTTATTGACCGCCGGTCATTTGACAAAGAAATCGCCTTTCAAGCTCAGGCACATGGAGCAGAAATCAATACCAGCAGATCAATCATTTCTACAGTTTATGAGAACAATTTATTTAAAGTCAAGGTCAAGGGGGGTGATATTTACAGGAGCAAATACTTTGTCGATGCTAGAGGAGTTGGTACCCTAGTTAATAGGGGATTAAGGCACATTATACCATCTGGTCAGTACGAAGTTTATTCTCCATGGATTCAAAAAGATACTATTGAAGTGATCTTTGATGCAGAACTTTATCCTGGCTTTTTTGCTTGGATTATCCCTACGGGAGAAGGTAAAGGAAAAGTTGGAGTAGCAGGTAGGAATATCAATCCAAATGTATTGTTAGAATCCTTTTTGAAAAGACGTGGTAAGCCGTACTCAATAATTAGAAAAATCTATGCACCCATATGGATCAATGGATACGTGAAGCCATTTTGCACAGGTACTGGTGTACTTGTAGGAGATGCTGCAGGACAGACTAAACCGACTACTGCGGGAGGGATTTTCACTGGTGGTATGGGTGGAATTTATGCTGGCCGAGCTATTGCACTTTCTCATTCTGAAGGTGAGGAAACTAAATACTTACCTAAATATGAGCTAAAATGGTTGGCCAGATTTGGCAAAGAATTTGATAGACTACTTTTGTTAAGAAAACTTCTTGAAAGGTTAGATAACAAATCCCTTGATAAGATTTTTTCAGACATTTCAGGCAACACTCTTGATAAGATTTCAGATACCGGTGATTTTGACTTTCATTCGTTTTCGCTTAAGCAATTTTTGAACACCAAGACTACATTGAACCTGCTTTACGCGTTCATGGGTAATGAGTACAGAAAAATAATAAAGGATTTAAGCAAGATATAAATGCGGTTTCTAACTTTTTAGGAATTATGTCTAAGCAGTTACAATTACCTGTTTGCACTTCTTGTAATAGGCCAATCATGCCTAATGATGCCTGTGTTAGATTTTATTGCCCGAATTGCGGATATGTCATTATATGGAGATGTCAGAGTTGCAGAGAATTTGCAAGGCCTTATAAGTGCGTTGGTTGTGGATTCGAGGGGCCGTAGATAACATGGCAAGACTAGTCGCAAGAATAAAAATATTGCCCGCTGATTCCGAAACTGATATTGAGGTATTGGCTGACCATTTGAAAAAAAATGTTCCTCCAGGGATGGAGTTAAAGGCACATGCAAAGGAACCCATTGCTTTTGGATTAAACGCACTAATTGGTGACTTTTTGTTAGATGATGCGGAGGGAGAAATGGAAAAGTTAGAAGATTCAATCAAGAAAGTTGATGGCGCTGGAGAAATGCAAGTTATCAATATCAGCAGACAGTCAGTCAAAATGAAATAGATTAAACCATATGTTTTTGGGGTTCAATTGAAAAAAAAAGACAAGTCTAATTCTAGTCTACGCAAGACGAATGCCGTTAAGATGAAGGTGGCTGAATGCAGGATCAAGGATGTAGGCAAGAAGAAAGCCATCCTAGATAGCCATACAATGGTCAAACTTGGGATTAGAGATGGTGATGTGATCGAAATCGCAGGTAAAAAGATAGCAGCCGTATCTGCTTATAGTTTTGAAGATAAAAATAAGAAGAATAGCTATATTCACATTGATGGTCAAACTAGGCAGAATGCTGGTGTGAGTTTAAATGACTATGTGATTGTAAAGAAATCGGACCCTAAAGATGCTGAGAAAATAATACTTGCTTGTAATACCTCAAAGAATTTCTCTGATGAGTTTATTCTTTATTTAAATAATCGATTCGATGGATATCCTGTAACTAAGGGGGAGCAGTTCCTCCTTAACTTTTTAGGAACCTCATTGGAATTTAAAGTCCAAAATACAGTTCCAAGGGAGGTAGTTAGAATTACAAAATCCACTAAAATCGTAATAAAAATTGGAACTGAAAAATCATACCATACCGGTCATCATGTGACATATGAGCAGATTGGAGGATTGAAAAATCAGATAACACGACTTCGAGAAATTGTAGAATTGCCTCTACGACATCCAGAAGTCTTTTCTAAAATAGGTATCGAACCTCATAAAGGAATTCTACTTTTTGGTCCACCTGGTTGTGGTAAGACGCTAATTGCAAAGGCCTTGGCAGCTGAGTCAAAGGCAAACTTTTTCATAATCAATGGGCCAGAGATAGTAAACAAGTATTATGGCGAAACTGAAAGTAAACTAAGAGAAATATTTCAAAAGGCCAAAGAATCTGCGCCCAGTATTATTTTTATAGATGAGATTGATGCTATAGCGCCAAAAAGGGAAGATACTTTTGGAGATGTTGAAAAGAGGGTAGTAGCACAATTATTGGCTCTAATGGATGGCATGTCTGATCGTGGTAACGTGGTCGTTTTAGGAGCTACAAATAGACCAGATAGTTTGGATCCTGCACTTAGGAGACCAGGCAGGTTTGATAGAGAAATCGAAATAGGGATCCACAACGTGGACGGAAGATACGAAATATTGAAGATTCACACTCATGAAATGCCTCTTGATCCAGATGTGCAATTGAGAGATCTATCAAAATTACTTAATGGCTATACAGGGGCTGATATTAAAGCCCTTTCTAGGGAGGCAGCAATGAAATCCATTCGACGAACGCTTACGGATTTCGACCTCGAAAATCAGAATCAGGTGCCCGCAGAGATCCTAAATAGTATTCGTATAAATCATAATGATTTTCTAAATGCAATGAAGGAGATCATTCCCACTGCCTTGAGAGAGTTTTATGTAGAACCAACTAGTATTACATGGGATGAAGTTGGAGGTTTGGTAAAGGAAAAAAGTCTCTTAAAAGAAAATCTACTATCACCAATAATATCACCTGAAAAATTCTTAAAAATGGGAATAAAACCTGCCAAGGGAGCCCTTATATTTGGTCCATCAGGCTGCGGAAAAACATTACTAGCAAAATCCTTTGCAAATGAAGGTTCAATGAATATGATATTTGTTAGAGGACCGGAAGTTTTATCAAAATGGGTTGGTGAATCAGAGAAAGCAATACGTGAAATATTCAGGAAGGCACGTTCTTCATCTCCTTGTATAGTGGTATTCGATGAATTGGATTCTCTTGGTAGACCAAGGACATTTGATGATGTGTCTGGTAATGAGCGGGTTTTATCCCAGATATTGTCAGAGATGGATGACTCCGGAAATTTTGGGGTTATCGTTATTGGGATTACAAGTAGACCAGACTTACTGGATACATCCTTGTTGAGACCTGGCAGATTTGATCTTATAATTTTTGTAAATCCGCCAGATGAACTATCGCGCTATGATATATTGTTGAAAATCACGTCATCAATGCCTATTTCCTCTGATGTTGACTTGACAAAGATTTCTTCACTTACAAAGGGATTTAGTGGAGCAGATTTGGTTGCTCTATGTCGCATAGCCGCAATAAATGCGATCCATAAGAATTCCGACATGATATTCAATAATGATTTCGAAGAGGCCTTAAACACATTAAAGCCGTCGATAACTAACGATGTTCACAATTGGTATTCATCCATTGAAAAAAAGTTGACCACTGCGATCCCAAAATTTCATGATAAGATTTTTTATGGGTGAGCCTCTTCTGCATACAATTCTTTATCTAAACCTATAATATGAACTGGCGATTGAATAGTCTTGATGAACTATCCTATTAGAAATGTTATATATGAGAGAATAAAACAACTAGGAGGTATCACTACCGATCAAGATCTTGTCAATTCTCTGTCTAAAGATGATATTGACATCCCAGATGATGAACTAAATAAAGTTTTGCTTGATTTGGAGATTTATGGTCTCATTCGCGTTACTTGGGTTACTAAAGATAAGAAGCGAATTGAAATAGCAAATTAATTTAATCAGTATATTCCTGGAAATAAATGCCACTTAAAATCTGAAATACCATAAAGAATCAAGCGCAATTGCTATGAATATTATGACTAGATATGGTGCAGTTACCTTGTAAGCCTTCCATGCAAAATCCGGGTTAGGGTTCTGCAGTAATTTATAATGGTATATAGTCATGAGTGTGCCTGAAACAATTGCTACAACGAGATACAAAATACCTAACCCAAAGAAATACAATGAGATCGAATATGGTATAAGTATTAGAGAGTTTATGAAAATATATTTTGCAGTTACTTTGTCTCCGTAAACTACTGGAAGCATAGGTATGTTGGCCTTTGAATATTCTTCTCTCGTTTTAATAGCTAAACACCAAAAATGAGGTGGGGTCCACATGAAAACTATCCACCCTACTAGGAATCCAAGCAGGTCAATGCTATTAGTGGTTGTAGCCCAACCAGCCATGGCCGCAGCACTGCCCGCAAATCCTCCTATTACTATATTCCATACGTTCCTCCTTTTTAGTAGTAACGTATAAATCACTACATAAAAAAAGATGCCAAGTGCTATCATGAAAGTTGCCATGGGATTCAATGTTAGCCAAGCCAAAATCACTGCTGCAACACACAAGGCCAGCCCGTAAATTAAGACATTATTTGCCTTTAGCCTTCCCGACGGAATTGGCCGTTTGGAAGTTCTTACCATCAAGTTATCAATATTTTTATCATAAAATTGATTGATTGCACTAGCGCCCATTGAAGAAAGCGATCCACACACTATCAAAAAGAATAATTTCAATATCGAAATATCCCATGCCGAATTGGGAGTGCCATCGAATCTTGTAGCTGCGAGCATCGAAGTGACTGCAGTAATAACCAATACTATTACAATCCGTGGTTTTGACACCTCGATATAGTCTTTAATAGTTGAAGATTCCACACGGTCACTCAAAGACACTAATATTCAATGTTAATGACCAAATGCCTGAATTTAACTTATTCGATACTACAAAAAAATTGGACTTTATATTGCTTAACGCATATCTCTCTTTTTTTCGATTTCTTGTATTCTTTCTCTTAGATCTTCTAACTGACCAGTTGACCATTTAACAAATCCTTCTATTAATTCTTGAGGCATTTTATTAATTTGTGAAACGATAATAAATCCTTCAAATATTTTTTCGTAAGTCTTACAACATACAACCATATTTGTAATTGCATCATTAACAAAATCATTGTTATTGTTTCTTACATAATTTTCTTTGAAGTCATTTAATAATCTGTTAGTTCTCTTGGTCACCTCATCTACACCAATATTATTATCGTAGGTATTCTTGTCACTAGACAATTTTCAGACAATCTTGTACCTAAAGCTTTACTTATTAATTTATATCATAACGGAAATGGCGATTAATTCATTTAAATAGTAGATAAGGTCAGATACCCTAGTGCTTTCATCATTAAGTAGATCAGAATAATGTATCATCATTCCCTTGTCACATTAAGCTAATAATTCTTATAATTGTTTATTTTTTTTTACAAGGATATTATTTTTTTTTCACTATCTTTTTTTTAACTTTTTTTTATACCTTTGTGTATATGTCCAACATAGATATAATTTATGAAGATATTAATTCTTTTGGATCAGTTGGAATTAAGAAATCCGAATTAAAGAAAAGGTTTCCTGAGGAGACCTTCGAAGAAAGTCTAGACCAATTGGTAGTTCAAGATAAGATTTGTGTTTCAAAAAAAGGAACATATATTTATTGTTGGGGCAAAAACTTTTATCTCGAATATCTTCTGTCTTCTGACATTAAATTCAAATATCTTTATGAATCTATTATCGGAATCCAAAACAAACTAAACAATTATTCAGATAGTATTTTCAAATATGTTGAAAAGATTGATTGTGAGTTGTCTGAAGTAAAAAGCTCATTTGTTCGTATTGAAGAAAAGATCGGTTCATTAAAGAACGATACTTCAAATCCAAACGAAAATACTAGTAACATCAATCTTGAGGAATTCAAAGAACAATTTGACTCCATGATCGCAGAGAAATCATCATCGATTGGTTGGTTGGAATTGTCCTCAATAAAGGATGATTTATGTGCCAGATGTACCATAACGAGTACAGAGTTTTATTCACTTGTATCAGATCTAATTGAAACATATCCGGACAAATATGAACTATCCTCTGGTGGTTATGAGGGGGTAGTCCTGAGGGGGATAATTCATGGGTTTGTGAGGTGTATATGATGAATCCATATAACCTGAGTCTTAATCCCTTCCCAAGCAGCCCTACCCCTACAATTAATAATGCAAATATATTGGGAGGGAAACGACACATTAGCGCTCTAAATTCAATTCACTCATGTCTGGATGATTTGAGTGAAAAGCTTGGCAATGAGAACCTACACAATGAAGACTTGTTTAAAGTTATCACCATGATACAGGATGTAGGTTCTGGTAAAACACACTTAACACTTCATATGAAAACCTTGAATGAGTTTGAGGAGAAGTCTGTCATTTCATACATCGACCTAACTCAGGTGCAGCCACGTGAGATTGATAATTTTTTTCATTCTATAGTAACAGGATTTGGTAAGGGTTATTATAGTACGGTTAAAACTCGATTTATAGAATATCTTAGAGATAACTATCAACAAAACCCTAAACTCGTAAAGAAGGTAATCAAGTATGGGTTTATGGACTCATTGAACGGCAATTCTATTTCTGAGAAACTGGAACATTTGACACAAAAGAAAATGAATTTATCATACGAGCATTTGTTCGAATTGATGTCTAAAGATTTTACTAAAATCGAGATGCAATTAATTACTGAGATCATTAAAACAAGCACCCTAAATTATTCCGATCTTAAAACCTTCGAGAATCTTACGATGGTGTTATCCACAATTGCAAAAATAAACTACAAATTATTTAACAAAATTACTATCTTCCAGATTGATGAATTTGATACCAATCCAAACTCGTTAGAATATTTAAAGGGGTTAATAAATTCTCATATTCCATACGCTATATTGATGGTGGTGACTACACCTTCCTACTATGCAGAAATTTCTAAATCAAGTCCTTCACTTTTTGATCGACTAGAAAAAGCTAATTTTAAAATCGATCTAGCTGGTTCCAATTCATTCGATGAAATTAATGATATTGCACTTCAGTATGTACTCCATTATAATGACAAGCTGACTGCATTGGAAAAGAAAGACTTGTCCGCAAAAATCCGTATTATCTATGATGAATTTCCTGAATTTAGGAATATCAGGTCTATTCTAAATGTGCTTTATCATGCTTTTGAAGTCGCTTCTGCAAAGAATTCTCAAAATATAGATGAACAGTCAATAGAAGATACCATAAAGAATGTGTATCCTGGATTGAGGTTGAGAGGAAGTATTATGGGCATTCCTATATCGGATTTCATTAAGATGAGAAAAATATCTATTGACAAGGATGTAGTAGAAGCTAATGTGCGAAATGCTGTTAGAAATTTGATAACATATTTTGAACAACTAGGGACCGTAAAGAAGTATGAAGATATCATTGATGGCGAATTTCTGGATGCGGCATACAATGACCAGATGGGAAAGAAGGTGGGTATATCCATTGCTGTAGATTTCGATAAAAATAAAAATTTTGACAAAATAGTTAAAAGTACAAAAAAAAATTCTGTCGTTGATAAATTAGTTATCCTAACCACAAATATGACTTCCATTAAAAAGAACGGCACAACTTTGGTGACTATTGATAAATGGAAACTTGCGGATCTGCTCTATTTTAGCAAGAAGTATGATAGTGACGAATTCAGTTCCGAAGATCCTCAAAAGGCACTGTTACTAGCTAAATCGATTCAGATATGCTGACTCATTGAGCTATTAAATTAAGTTTTATTTATATGCAGTATAAATATTAATATGCAATAAGAGGAGTCATTTAATTTAATTAATTGAAAAAAGATTTGCATACCCTTGAAGATTTTATAGCAAACATCCATAAATTAGGCTATTACTTGATTGAATATAGTGGAGTCAAAGTTCCATGTTTGTTAGTAGAATCCTCGCTATTTGAAACCGTAATGAAAGTGTCTTATGGGAAGTCGAATTTAATAGATACCAACTTGAATATTTTCGATGATGGAAGTCATGTCTTTGTCAATTTGAACGTGAATTTTTTGAAAAGCAACCTTGATTTCGACTTTTTGCTATATGCAAATGAAACAATTGACTTCTTTGAATCGTTGGCTGCGTCTGGGATGTTGGGAATAGCTCCCCATGAGACATCCGGTAGCAATGTTTTTTTTGTCCAATTACCTAAAAAAGAAGCAGCGGAAAGAGCGCTTGGCTTGATTCGTTCCAAATTGAAATAAGTGATATACCAGATAGTTTGTTTCCCGCGAATCTGAGTTTACGGGAATATTTATTTTAAATAACGGTATGACTTTTTCTTTATTGTAATAAATTGAAGCATAGGAATAGGAAGCCGCGAGGAAATAAAACAAATTATCGTAAGGTTGTAATCATGGCAGTTTTATTCGGTGCACTATTGATTGGTGGATCGATAACAGCATTTTCTAACTTTGGGAATAATAATGATACATCTTCGTCAACTAATCCTCAGAATATTCAACAATTGATTTCCAATCTGACATCTCCGACAATTCCTGGGGCTAAAGCAATAGGAAATGATAACGCCCCTATTAATATAATTGAATTCGGTGACTATCAGTGTCCGTTTTGCGCACGTTTTAATCAAGAAACAAAGGATGATTTGATTTCAAAATATGTGGATTCTGGTATAGTCCGATTTGGTTTTAAGGATTTAGTCATAAACGATCTTCCTAAGGATAAACTTTCTACTCTAGGGGCAGAAGCATCCTATTGCGCAGCAGAACAAGACAAATATTGGGAGTATCATGATGAGGTTTATAGAAATTCGAGAGGTGAAAACACTGGATGGATATCTCAGGACAGTTTGATTAGCTTCGCTAAGAATGTAAATATGACTGATATTTCTGAATTTACCAGTTGTTTGGAATCTCACAAGTACAATCAATTAGTAGTAGAAAATGATATGTTTGCCAAAAATTTAGGTTTGGCAAGCACTCCAACATTTCTAATCCTTAAGGAAAATTCTACAAGAATTGCGGCAGTAGAAGGCGCACAACCATTAGAGGTTTTTGATGACGTAGTTAATCAAATGTTAAACAACACTCTTTAGGCCGATAATTTCTATCCTTTTTAAAAATGGTCTGCTTTGATCAAATATTCAAGCATTATCTGATCCATTTACCTATTGAATTAGGATTTGAAAGTACCTTTTTATCTAGACTATTTAGATTCATTAAAGAGATGTCCTGAAGCCCGAAGATGTAAAAATAATTATTTTGATTCATGAAAGGGTTCTAACCTTGTAAAATTTGGCATAATTATATTTAAAAGGTTCTAGTTACAATCAATACTCTTGATTTCAACTAATCGGGCTTGACTACGATAATGGTCTCGCACTTAAAAATTTTAATATCAGAGTCTTTTGGTACTTCGGCTATATTTTTATTATCATTCATATACGGTATATTCAATTTGCCCAACAAACAAGGTAAATTTCTCTATTAATACAATATTTAATTTAGATACCTTCTAATGAGAATTTAAAACGAGCACCGTTCTTGTAGTCGGGGTCGAGCCAAATTGAACCTCCATGGGATTCTATGATGCCCCTGCAAATTGCCAAACCCAACCCTGTTCCACCGTATTTTCTTCGGAGTCCAGTATCTATCTGATAGAATTTCTTAAAAATACCGACAGTGTTTTCATCTTTGATCCCAATACCGTTATCTTCTACGGTAAATATGATCCTTTTTTGCATTTCCTGAGGCGAGGATTTGTCCGAATTAGTCTTTTCCATTAGGCTTTGTTCCTCAACTTTAATTGTGATCCTTCCGTCTCTATTTGGGACATGATCTACCGCATTATTAACCAAGTTAAACAATACCTGGCTTATTCTGGTCGGATCGCAATAAACATTTGAACGTGTAGTAACAATAGTATCAAAACTAATTTCCTTTTCTATCATAAGTGGTCTTAAAGCAGCAGCGTTTGTTTCTATCATTTCTTTTATGTTGGTAACCCGCTTATTGAGATGAAATTTGTCAGACTCCATTTTATATACCGTAAATATGTCGTTGATTATTGTTTCAAGTTTCAGAATGTTTTTATAAACTATATTAAGAGCCTTTTTTTGAAAAACATTTAAGTTAGTTGATTTGTCTCCCCTTAGTATCATTTCAACATAAAGCTTCATGGGAGTAATGGGCGTTTTAAGCTCATGACTTACCATAGAGAGAAACTCTTCTTTTGCACGTGTGGATTTTCTGAGTTCGGAATTCACTTGATTTACCTCGGATTGTTTCATCCTCAATTCCTCGTTAGCGTGTTCTAAATCCATAGTCCTCTCTTTGACTTTGCGTATTAAATTTTTGTTAGAATTTTCTATATTTCTTCTCATCACCTCAAGACTGATTGATAAATCCTTGACTTCACTAGAACCTTCTATTATAATCTCTTTACTAAAGTTATTTTTGCTCAGTTCCAATGCTGAATTTTTTAAATGAGTTATAGGTGAAGTTATTTTTCTAACAGATAGAACGGTGACAAAAATGGTAATAATAAGGATTAAAGCACTTGAAATTAGAAAATTAGTTATAGTTTTATTATAATTACTCATTATAGTCGACAGATCTCCTTCAAAAACAAGAGTCCAATTCCCGTTTGAGTTGTAAATCTCTGATCCTAGAATTAGTGGAATCGAGATTGTCAAGGTGTCTCCAATAGCATCTAACCCGTTATTCAACAACGATCCAGTAAGATTTGCATCGTGGTATGTATCACTAGTGTCTTTATTCAATGTAGTCGTTTGATTAGAATTTGTGTCGTAAATTAAGAAACCGTTATCGTGTAACAACTTAACCGCAAACATAAAAGATTTATCATCCTCACTGTTATAGAATAAACTTTCATTCAATGTATTGTGAATGAAACTAACTGGAATTTCTATGTCCAGAATTCCGTTGAGTATTCCTTTGGCATCATAGCGCGGAGTCGAAAAATGAAATCCACTATGGTTGGCAGATGATTCAGTTGTTGACTGGCTATCAAAGAAAGCATTACCCTCAAGCGCCTTTTTAAAAAATTCCTCATTTGCAACATTTTCTCTCATAGTCTTATTTGTAGTATCAATTATCAAATTACCCCTCAAGTCGTAAATAGCCACATCTGTATATTTTGAATCGCTATAGTCGACGTATTCTCGTAAGATCTCTGCTTGCTTGGCTTTTGGAAAGCTTTCATTCATGAGCATGGGATTTTTAGATAAATGATTAAGGTCAATCGTTACCTCTCGAACTTCTTCTGACAGCCTTTTTGCTAATTGGTTTCCAGAAATTTCGAAAATATCAAAAAATTTTGCTCTGATTCCAGTAATATTTTGTAATGATACAATTGAAGTTATGATTAATGAGCCTATTATCACCGGGATAAGTAAAATCAAAATATTCGTCGCGACTTTCGTGCTAAATCAAGTCATAATAGAAACATGAAATATTAAATAGATTACTATTCATGGCCTGGATTTTCATAAGGGGAAAAAAAGTAATATTTGGAATGATAAAGTAAGATTTCTGAATTCAGCTTTTACCTTTGCGTCTCAAAATAAGTTTGTTGTTCTGACTTTATCTGTATTGAAGTTTACTCTTTACTGGTATATTTTATAGTGACTTGTTTTGGTTACTACAATTTATGAAATATTATTTCACAATTTGAGTTCCCATTAGTAATTATTTTTTCAAAATATCAAAAATTACGAACTTCAGTTCCCTATACTGAATCCATTTTGTAGTTGACTTATTTCGGCCCCCATGTTTGGACGTTTCAATATAATTCATTACGAAACTACGGAATCATCCTGCCGATTTACATTTACATTTGAATGGATTTCAGTCGAATTAACGATAATCTTCAAGATTTTATATTCGGACTAGATAACCATTAACATTAGGTTGCCACTTGAGAGAACTATCCATGCTCTGATCTCCTGCAATAGATACCCCTAGATGTGACCATTCCAAAATGGTTGACTCATATTACATTAGAAGAAAAGGATGGATCTTGATTGGCTAGAGTCAAACCAATTAAAACTTTTATATATCTATAACAATAAAACGTGTGATGAATAATTCTTTGAGAGTGTTAGTAATTGCAATAGCAGTTACTTCAATGGCTTTGACTCCAGTTTTGCTTATCCAAAATGTCAATGCAGCTACTCATAATTGTGCAGACTATACTCAAAAATCCTCGGCTTGGATACAAGGTTGCAAGAATGGTTGGTATGATCATGACCACTGTTATTCATATAGTGGTGGAACAGGACAGTACGGTCAAGGGTATGCAGTTGGTTGGGATAAAGGGTCCTGTAAATAAAAACTAATTTTTTTCTTTGAATTTCAATTTTGAATCTTTTCATAAAGTTGCCTGTACTCCTCAAATTAAAATTTTGGAATTTTTAAAATTTATGTGATCTCACTAACCAGCACCGATTAAAAATGAGTCACATAGGAAACATCTCCGTACGACTCTAAGATGTTAACCAAATGAAAACATATTTGAACTAAGGTTTTATTCATAAAATACCCCCTTGCAATAATCTAAGGGTTTCATATTCGAAAGTGTGGTAAGATTTACTAAATCCGGGGACCTGTATCCAAAGTTTCCTTGTAATTTGCCTCAGTTACTTTGACTGATATGATAGGCTGATACAATGGGCCGAAAGGGATTTGAACCCTCGGCCTTTCGATTATCAGTCGAACGCTCCACCAAGCTGAGCTATCGGCCCTATTTGTTAGTTTTTAAAGGCCCTATTTTTCTAATATAAATGTAATTTTGGTACATGGCTCATATAACTACTGTATAAAACAATTTGTTTTTAAAACTCTTATTTTCACATGTGGACCATTCCAGGCCATTGAATGAACGCGAAACAGATTTTCCTGCTGATGACAAAGGATGCGATAAGCTACCAGCATTTATTATATCGAGAACAGTTAATAGTCGTTGTGGTTTGATCGCTTTGACTCTAAATCACCTTACATTTTCTGATATACTGTAGACATTGATGAGGCGGATTTTGATTCTAGGTTTTCGCTTTTTGGGGATGTTCAAGTACATAGATAATAAATTAAGACCATGCTGCAGATGATACTAATCTCAAATTATTAGTCTTAAAGTGGAGGGATTAAATTCCATACAAATGCCTCTGTAGTCTTCGTCTACTTTCAGATAATAGATCTGTAATTTCATAGTGTGAAATAGAGCCATTTTAGCCATAATAATGACAACTTTGTTTGAATTAATTATGTGACTTTAGTAATTCTTTGATTTTTGAAAGGTAAAAATAAGTAAAAAAATATACCCCTGGTATTTAACATACATTAGTTGAATAAGAGAATTCGAATCGTTGCCTTCTTTACTAAGAGAAATAATGAAGAAGCTGATAGAGTTTCAAAATTCCTTAAAGATAAAATGGTTCAAAAAGGCATTGATATTATAGAATTCAAGAAAGAGAAAAATGATACAACAAACATTATTCTAAAAACCCATATTGATCTAGCCATAGCAATCGGTGGAGATGGTACAACTATCAAGGCGTTTAGAACGTTACCATCGAATGTTCCTGTTCTTTGTATTAATGCCGGAGGGACACGTGGTATTTTGTCAGAAGTGTCAATGGATTCCGTAAACTCAATCATAGACCCGTTGCTTAACGGGGAATATATATTAGACAAACGGATAAGAATAGTTGCTCATATTGGAAATGATTTAACAGTTCCAGTATTGAATGATTTCGTTTTAATGAGGTCTGAACTTGATAAGACGCCTGTATTTAGGTTAACTATAAATGATTGCAATCTTGATCAAAAAATGGATGGTTTAATCATCTCAACTCCTACCGGGTCAACCGGTCACTCTTTATCCAATAATGGTCCAATATTACAAGAACACTTGGATTGTGTACTCATAACTCCCATTGGCTCGGTAAATAGAATGCCTTCATTTGTGTCGCCTTTAAATGTGATAAAGGTTAGTGCAAATCATTTAACTCATCTGATAATGGATGGTCAAGTTACACAAACAATTCCAAAAAATCAAATTGTTTCGATAGTAAAATATGATCAAGATGCCATGTTTATTAGGTTCAAAAAGAATGAGATCAGACAGTTGACCAAACTTGGATTCGCCTAATAGATTTGCGACTGATGCAAATATCTTTTATATGGGATTACCTTTTCTGACCACCTCTACATACACTTACTACATTACTCCTCAAATCTACGATGAGATAAGACACATAAAGAAAAATGTTGATGGTTTGAACCTTTTATTAATTACTAAAAAAGTTGTCGTGATGGAAGCCTCCAATGAGAATATTGTTAAAGTTAGAAAAATGGAGGAACAAATAGGCAGGAATGTCCTATCTGAGGCAGATCAGTCTATTGTTGCATTGGGTATCCAACTAAACGTGCCCGTCTTATCCACTGATTTTTCTTTAGTAAACGTGGCAAAGCATCTTTCAATACAAGTAGTAATACCAGGAAAAAAAAATTTTGTAACAAGATCTTCTGGAAAATATTGTAGTATTTGCAAAAAATTCGTTACCAAAAATTTGGAATTTTGTGAATATTGTGGAAACAGATTAATTGTTAAGTCAAAGACCTGAAAAATTTAGTTAAGTATTCATCCAGGGTTTAGAATTACCAATAGACAATAAAGATGATACTCTCACTAAGATGAGATTTCCTTCCATTCATGCGACATTTGGGATGATTATTGCTCATTTATCAAGTTGGCGTATTTAAGCTCCTCGGAAATCATTTTTACATGAATGCAAAACTAATCCTAACTTTGGATCTTCCAGATAGTACAAAAGGAAAAATTCTTTTTTATTTCTTAAAATAGTCCTTCTGTTCAGGCGTTAACTTATCCATTCTAATCCCGTATTCCGATAAAGCTAATCTAGCTAGTTTACTATCTAATTTTTGTGGAGGTTTGTAGACCTTATTGGTCAATCTGGTTGCATATTTGGATAAATAGACAATAGCTAAAAACTGGTTAGAAAAAGAAGCGTCCATTACTTCTGGAGGGTTCCCGTCAGCTCCAACCAGATTGATTACCCTACCTTTGGTCATAAGGTAGATTCGCTTTTTCTCCTTAAATTTGTCTTCAATATTATAACAGGTAACATTTGGTTTAGGCTCGTAATGATGAGGATCAATTCTATCTAAATATTTGACATCTATTTCCACATCAAAATGTCCTGCGTTACATAGAATCGCTCCGTCCTTGAGCTCACTCAAATGTTCTCTTCCGATCACGTTTATCTGACCTGTGCAGGTTATGAAGATATCATTACTTGATAATAAATTCTTCAAATTATTCACCTCATATCCGTCAAAGAAAGCCTCAATCGCTTGCAGAGGTTCTACTTCTGTTATCGATACTTTAGCACCCATACCGCGTGCGCATCTTGCAACCCCTTTGCCAACCCATCCATAACCACATACTACTATCCTTTTACTCGCTATGATTATTCCGGTAGTACGGATAATACCTTCCAGTGTACTTTGCCCCGTTCCATTTTGATTATCAAGCATTTGTTTCATAAATGATTCGTTGACAGCTATTACGGGATACAAAAGCAAACCAGAGTTACTAAGTTTACGTAACCTATTGACCCCTGAAGTAG
>QCWC01000016.1 GCA_013114705.1 Candidatus Nitrosocosmicus sp.
CAAATCTGGAGGATTCTCTTTCTAGGTGGATGGGGATTATTTCCAAATAGTGATAGTCATCTTAAAACTTATTAATATATTGCATTCATACAAAATGCAAAAAGATACTTAATTATTCAAAAAGTATTAATCTTTAGATGAGCAACTTATTATATCGCTATGGGAATGACATTAACTGAAAAAATTCTTTCTCATTCCTCAAATTCAAAATCTGTTGTGCCAGGTGAGATTGTTTTTTCAAACGTTGATAAAGTTATGATTCATGATGTTTCTGGTCCTGGGGTAATAAAGGTCTTTAAGGAGTTGGAAAAAAAAGGTATCAATTTAGAAAAGGTTTGGAATCCCGATAAGGTTTGGATTTCTGAAGACCATTTTGTTCCTGCCTCTGATAGGATATCTGCAGACAATGTTATACAGCTTACAAATTGGGCTCAAAAGTATGGCATTAAAAGACATTACAAGTATGGAATGGGACAATATGGTATCTGTCATACAATATCTCATGAAGAGGGTTTGATATTGCCAGGAGAGGTATACGTAGGTGGAGATTCTCATACAAATACGACAGGGGCTGTGGGTGCGTTTACTGCAGGTTTGGGTCATACTGACATTGCATATGTTTTAAAACACGGTAAAATTTGGTTTAAAGTACCTGAGACAATGTTATTTAAAATAAATGGAAAAAAACCCGATCACATTATGGCCAAGGATATCATTCTCAAGATTATCTCAGATATTGGAACGGATGGGGCAAATTACAAGACAATGCAATTCACAGGTGATGTAGTCGATAAATTGGAGATGGAAGAAAGATTTACATTGACTAACATGACCACAGAGGCAGGCGCCAAAAACGGAATCATAGAACCGGATCAGATCACTGCTGATTATCTGAGTACCAGAAATAATTCACCAATTAGACTGGAAAGAGGAGATCCTGATGCTACTTACAGCGAAATATTTGAATATGATTGCGAAAAAATGGAGCCATCAGTAGCAAAACCGTATTCACCAGAAAATGTAGTAGCTGTGAGAGAAGTTCCAAATACTGAGATAGATAAAGCCTATATTGGATCATGCACTGGGGCCAAACTTTCGGATTTGAGATCTGCTGCAAGAATACTAAAGGGTAAGAAGGTCAAAGTACGGACTGAAGTACTTCCGGCTGCTCAATCCATATACATGAAAGCAATCAAAGAGGGACTCATTTCTATTTTTATGGAATCAGGAGCGGTAATTGGGCCTCCCACCTGCGGGGCTTGCTGTGGTGCTCATATGGGTGTTTTGGGAAAGGATGAAATTTGCGTAAGTACCACGAATAGAAACTTTCCAGGACGAATGGGTCACGTTACCTCTCAAACTTATTTGGCTTCACCAATTGTTGTTGCTGCGTCGGCTATTACTGGAAAATTAACTGATCCGAGGGATCTTTGATGACTTTGAAAGGCTACATTCACAAATACAATAAGGCAAATATCGACACAGATGTAATTATACCTGGCCCATATCTGAAAATCCATGATCATGATGAGCTAGCAAAACATGCGATGGAAGGAATAGATTTAGACTTTACAAAAAAAGTATCCAAAGGTGATTTTTTATTAGTTGGTCATAACTTTGGATGTGGTTCAAGTAGGGAGCACGCACCAATTGCTCTTTCTAAAACTGGGATCAAAGCTATTCTGGCTCCATCATTTGCAAGAATTTTCTATAGAAATTCAATAGATGGGGGATATTTGTTACCAATTGAAATTGAGGAAGATGTTTTAGAGAAAATTGAGGACAAGGATGAGATTGAAATAGATCTTGAGAAAAATAGTATTACAAATCTATCCCGGAATGAGAAGTACCCAATAAAGCCCTTCAGCAAGATAATTGCTGGCATAATTGAGGCAGGAGGGCTATTTAACTACAAAGTTTCTTAAGCCTTGATTGATCTCATACTCCCAACCAAGCACTACTTGAAGTTTACATTTTTTTTGAAATACATCTGTCCACACAGTTTCTTTATACTTGATCAAGTTTATCCTAGATGGTCTGTAAGATCGACTTTCTTGTACACAAATAGTCTCTCTTTCTCTCTCTCTATAAATTAAACTGGTAATGATATTTTCAGTTAAAAATATTTTAGCTCGAATTATTCCGATCACAAGTATCAAAAGTGAGAAAAAAATTTGGCAGCTTCCTCAAGATCAGTTGAGGTCATATAGTGTAAATCAAGATTTTGTTGAGAATGATAAAACATCATTTGATTCTTGGTGGTTTCGTCAATTACATTTGTTTTTGAGTAGTACACTGCAAGCTCAAATACATCATTATTACTTTCTTTCGGCTTCCCTATCCAAGACAATTGTATGTCACCATAGTGATCTGCAAGTTGTATTGCCAAAGCACATGCAAAGTTGTAGCATTTACCAGTTAACTTTTCGATAACAAGATCGGGTGCAGAGGTTTCTATTATTTCTAGTTCTACTAGGTTACTACAACTAATTCTAAATTTGCTTTGTAAAGTATTACCAATAGACCGGTCGGTGTAAAAGACATCTACATTACATTCCTTAAATATAGACTCTGCTATGTTTTTAAAATTTGTCATTTGATGTATGTATTGTATTGAACTATCAAGAATATCTTCTTTATAACTTTTGATCAGAGACAAAAGTAACGAAGATAATATTGATCAAATTCAAATATTCGGTTGTTCTGATTGGTCGGACAATAAAATCAACAACAGCATTAACAACAATTAGAGGACATAAGAAAGTTGGAAAGAATAGAACCTTGAAAAGTAATGTGTAAAGAAACGAAGAACTAGCGACTAGATCTTATCTGTCATCCTCGTCTTATAATTTTTTATAAATATGCACCTTTCAAGATATTGTCCCAATTAACTTTCTGTATGTTTCGAGTCCGCTTTCAATATCATTTTTCACTATCGCTTCAGATTGCTGGCCACTAAAAGAATATGTTAACAGAAAAGGCTCGTTTGTTATGAATCGTAAACTATTGCCAGAGAACATAACACTACCGGTGACTTTGGGCACATCAAAAAGATCACTTGTAATTATTATTGTTTTATTCAGGGGAAATGTATATAGCGTTCCAAACTGAATTGGCAATTTCAGAGTGTTGTTTAAGGTCAGAATATTTATAGATTGTAGTTGGACGGGTTTACTGGATGTAAATGTGAGTATTCCTGAATATATCTTGCTATTGTTTTCCACAGGGAAAATGTAATAGGATTGCTCCAGTCCTGTTACTTGAACCGGATCGTCTTTAGATGTTATCGTTCCTACGAGGCTTATCTGTTTTGGAGGAAATTGTGGCTCCGCTGTGGTCTGTGGGGATAGCAAATCGCCGCTTGTGGCATTATTAACAATCTCGTTTGAACTATTTGAAAGTGGTCCCTGAATTGGTATGGATACTAGAGAAGACAATGATGATGGCGATGGTGATGGTGATGGCAGTGGGGATGGTGATGGAAGTGGGGATGCGAACGCAAATACGCTGACCGCAGTGTAGGCCAACAATCCAAATAAAGATATCGAGATAACTGAAAGAAGGATAATATATTCGCGGTAAAGCGTAATACTTTTCATAGGTTGATACATCTTTTTGTTGGCAGCAGTTCGTATATGGTATTTATTATAAATAGTTGATATCGTAGTACTATTGAACCAAGTCGGTTATGCTCTTTTGGATTATCTGTTTTGCCTCTGCCGAAATGTCGTAGTAATCTAATATTTTTGCAGGGTTTTTTATCAATTTTTTCCTGAATTCGGGCTCACTGGCTGCCTTAAGTAGAATTTCACTTATTACTTCAGCTTCCATATTGATAGAACTCAAGTAATTCCTCAAGTGAATTTAGAGTATATATACTTTATTCAAACAAAAAATTTTTGGATGCCTTGACAAAAAAGAGTGGTAGATTGCTATAATTGTAAGTTTTCTTATTTCGCATGTTATAATGATTAAAATAATTAATATATTCCTGACTGACGAATCTATCGTGTTTATATTTATTGGCCAGTGAAACTGTCTTTTTACTAAAATCAAGAAAAAAATGGAATAACTATGGAACTTCAAGAATCCAACCAGTAGAGGAAACACTGAAGAAAGTGAATCAATTAGTCAAACAAATAGGAATTACAAGGGTGGCAGATATCACCGATATGGATAGACTGCGAATACCCAATTATTCTGCAGTGTTACCCGGAACAGAAGACTATATTTGGGTATACAGTGGAAAAGGTCCTACAAAGAACCATGCGAAAGCAAGTGTAATAATGGAAAGCATTGAGAGATTTTCTTCGTTGCCTGCAAATTATGAAGGAAAAATTTTAACAGGAAAGTATAAAGAACTTTCCAAAAGTTATGATGTTTTAAAGTATGACGAGGTTATAGAGCCTCTTTCATTTCAATTAACCGATGAAATGAATATGGATTATTGCATTGGATACGATCTTATCAACCAAAAAGATATTTTGATACCATCTTCTCTTGCTATCTTTAGATATAATCCGAATCCTCCATCGATAAATCCCTATTCGTTTTTTCATACGAATGGTTTAGCGTCAGGCAATGTAATGGAAGAAGCAATATGTCATGCCCTTTGTGAGGTTATAGAAAGAGATGCCGTAAGTATAGCTGAATTTTCCAGCAGTGCTTTTCAATATCATCTTCTCAAGACAATTGAAAATGGGTTCTTAAACAACGGTATTCGAATAAGATCGCTGGAATCCAAGAATTTTATCGATGATAATACAGTCTATTCTGACATCGACCTAAACGGATTGGATTATCCTCCTGTAAAAAAGATTGTTAGAGAGTTCCATAAATGCCAAATTTCATTGAAGGTGAAGGATATCACTACAGAAATAGGGATCCCTACATTCATAGCCAGCAGCGTTGAATGGGTGAATCACGATTATGGTTATCTGGTTGAAGGACACGGTACTCATCCTGATTCTAGAATTGCGTTGATGCGTGCTATCACAGAAGTGTCTCAATCAAGAGCGGCCAATATTCAGGGTTCACGCGATGATTTGAGAAAAATGAAATACGATCCACAGAATAGTGATGAGAATAAGTCGTGGCAGTTTATGGCTTCTCCAAAAAAGAAGGCATTCACTGAGGTAAATTCTTTTTACAATGATGATATACTAGATGATATAAAACTAATTCTTGGAAACTTAAAAAACAAAGGCTTTAAAAATGCAATAGTGGTTAATTTGACAAATTCTAGGCTACAAGTTCCAGTTGTTCGAATTATAGTTCCTGGATTAGAAACATTTAAGATAAACAAACTAGCGGTAGGTAGTCGAGCCCAGGAGAATGCAATTAGATGCCTGACCCAAGACCAATAATTTTTCTAGGCCCTTCTCTTTCCATAGAGAAAGCCGCAGAAATCTTGGACGCCGATTACAGAAAACCTGCCAAAAAAGGAGATTTTTTGCAATTATTATTCAAAGAAACAAAATTCGTTGGATTAATCGACGGATTTTTTCTGCAAGACTATCCTCCAACGCCGATTGAAATATACAATCTATTAAGGAAAAAGGGGACGAAAGTTTATGGATCTTCGAGTTTAGGAGCACTTCGTGCTGTAGAATTATCCAAATATGGAATGATCGGAGTGGGCAAAATATTCAATATGTTTAAAAAAGGTATTCTAGATGCTGACGATGAGGTTGCAGTTACCTTTACTGATTATTCTAATTACAAATCCGAAGCACTGATAGATATACGATATAATCTTTTTCTGGCACACAAAATGGGAATCATAGATGAAGGGATCAAAAAGATTATTCTTCGAGTATCAAAGCAGACTTATTTTCCTTACAGAACTTATGGCGATATTTTGGATAAATGTAAACAAATGCATCCAGAAATTAATTCGCAAGTAGAAAAATTCAGAGAACACATTCAAACCAATAGAAAAAGTTTGAAGGAAGATGATGCGGTATTGTTGTTGAAGCGAATAAAAGGCGATATGGGATAATTAGATATAGTAAAATAAGGTAATTTTATATCTTCTCTTATTAATAAAACATTATTCATGGGTAATAATTTGTTTCATTTTTTTTCCAGGATAGATTCTTATCATATCTATATAGTAGTTTTTTACTTTTCAGCATTCATGATGCTGTATATTACAACCTTTGGAATGTACTGGAGTTGGGTTGAATATGATGTATCTGGAACCATTAACATAGGTGAGATAATTGTCAAAAATGATCTCTTATTTGAAGGATCTGGAAAACTAGTATCTTATTTGGCAATATTTTCAGTCATAACCTGGTTTTGCGTTACTAAAATTGGTTATAAGAGAGTACAGGATACTCCAAAGATCTTACGATCTGTTTTATCGGTTATTTCGCTGATATTAATTGTGGTAGCAGCATACGAATTTGTTTACAATTTTACCGTCTGGGGTTCCCTAATTACCGTAAATACAATAAATAATTCTCTAAACGTAGATGAAATCAATATCAGTTATCCGAATCCAGAGACCCCGTGGAACCTGGTCTTTGCCACGAAAATGACACTAGCGGCGCTGATTATTTCTTGTCATGCCTTTTTTGTTATCAATAGGTCTGGAAAAAAGTCATCAATGTACATAGAAAAAAAGTAGTAGCTATGATTGCTAAAGGTTTTCCTCCTATCCTTTAGAAACGAATATTCAATATCGATTAAAATGGTCTCTTAAATGAATTAAAAACTTGACTATGCTGTAAGATAACGGATTGCTACATGATAAAACTAGGTTCTTTACAAAGTAACATGATTATAGAAAACAAAAAAAGGTAAAAAAAGACAGACAGACAGATTGATGGACAGAATGCGTTCGGTTACCTTTGGAAAATTATCATAAGAAATTTTTATCTGCATGATTTACAAAGAGTATTGAAATTTGGAATTCTATCTGACACTCATGACGATATTCAAAATACAAAAAAGGCAATTGAAGTTTTTAATACATTAGATGTTGATTGTGTATTTCACGCAGGAGACTATATTTATCCAGGCATGATCGCACTTTTCGGAGAATTAAAGCGAAATACAAAATTCTACGGAGTACGTGGAAATAATGATGGGGAGATAATTGGGCTAGTTGCACAGTTTGGCAAACTGGATAATGCTTTTTTCCTAAATGAGTTTGGTAGAATACGTATTGAAAGTAAAGAAGTTGGGATTTATCATGGGACAAATTTACAACTAAGTGAGGTATTGGTAGAAAGTCAAATTTTCGATCTATTAATCCTAGGACACACACATAAGAAGAGGATTGAAAAAATCGGAAAAACACTAGTATTGAATCCTGGACCTCTAAACAGGGGTTTTTTCCATCCAACATCAGATGATTATGCATCCATTATTGTTTACGATCAGGATAATACAGATAAAGACGATGGTATCAAACAAGATTTTGCCAAATTCATACGCATCAATAGAGACTAAATCTGAATTCCCCTGTTGAATGTCTGGAATGGAAAATAATTTCAATTGTCGTAGTCTAATGGTCTATTGTTTCTATTGTATGTGCGTCTTGTTTACATTGTATGTGCGTCTTGTTTACATAACCTAGTAAATAATATATAAAATCATGATAAATGTATTTTAGTTTTAAAATGAGTGAAAAGGACGGGACCAAAGTGACCGAACCAAAAGTATCAGATACCAAAAAATCTCTATCTAAAAAAAATAATGAAGTTAGCGGAGTGAATAACAGCGTTGGCGATACCAACACCAACACCAAGAGTACAGATGATGAAATTAAAAGCGTTGATTCTCACCAAACAACAAAATCCACACCTGTCGCACCCTCCAAACCACGATCCACAACATCCACCACCACAACATCCACCACCACAACATCCACCACCACCACATCGCCACCACCACCACCACCAACTAAGCCCTCCTCCTCATCCACTAAATCCCCATCCGCATCACCACCACCACCATCATCATCAACAAAATCAACATCACCACCACCACCACCACCTAAGCCCTCCTCCTCATCCACTAAATCCCCATCCGCATCATCACCACCTAGATCCTCATCGACTTTAACAAAACCAGAAACTCTATCATCACCACCGCCTAAACAATCTCAACAACAACAACAACAACAACAACAAACTCAAACAATTTCTTCTACTGTCTCAGATACAACTGCATCAACTAAATCTGCTGCTGCTGCTGCTGATGCAGATGCATTGATCCCTGATGACGCGCATGAAGTTTCAGATCGCATTAAAATATCAGATGCAAGAAAATCGATACCCAAATACAATAATCTAGCAGAAGAACACATCTCAATTCCCCAAATCACATCTAATTATTTCTGTTTTGATTGTGGTGCCATTTGGACTACCGTTGAAGATAAGGAACAACACTTGATAATCGAAAAAGAAAGGAGAAAAAGTGAGAAATTGATTGCTGAAGAATAATCGGTTAGGTATATTTCAATTTGGCAATATTTAGAGAATTTTTCTGAAACTTTAATTTAAAACTTTAGGAGAATGTTAGGTATCGTTATGTTCGTACCTTTGAATATCGATTACTACTTTATCTCCCACCTTTATTTTTAACTCGTCATACTCCTTCATACTTACTTTGAACGTTGGTGAGTCACCTGCTGCTCCTCCACCAAACATATTCGTTATATTAGACATTGCCTTTGGCAGGTTTTTCATTAAATCCTCTGGGGAGGTAAATGCCATTACGTTTGAACCAAAAGGATTCATTTGTTTATCGCCAGATTTTAAATATTCGTTTGGATCTTTGAATGACACGTAAATATATGGAGATCCGTCAGTGGATGCCTCAATTTTAGCAACTATGAATTCTTTTTTCATTTATAATTTATAGTGCTAATCGATATAATAAATATTTAATTCATAAAGAAAATTTAAGAGATCTTGTACAAGTTTCCATTTTCCAAAGATACAATGTAGACATTGCCATCTGGACCAGTTTCAATATCTGTAATGCTTCCAAACCCATTACCCAAAACATAACTGTCAATCTCGCCTTGTGAATCTATCACATCGTCCTCAATGTCTAATCCGTTTCTCTCATCATTCACCCTAAAGAAATAGAGATTACCGTTATTGTGATCTCCTACCAATATGTTGTTTTCGTATTCAGGTCCTAAATTGGTGCTATTTATGAACTCAATATCTGTGACAGCCGGAGGATCAACCCAACTTATTTCTGGATCAGAATAGTTGGAAATAGAAGAGATAGACACCAAATCGTTGACATCCTCAGGAGAAGAAGCTGGACCCATAATTGATCTCCATCCGCTATTAAATCCTGGCTCAACAATATTAACTTCATCAGAAAATGATGGACCATTCTCGGTATCCCAGATGCTTCCGGTAATTGGGTCGACAGTCAATCCAAACGAATTTCTAATTCCGTAGGCGTAGGTTTTGTCCATATTGGGAATGTTACTATCAAAAAATGGATTATCTGGAGGGGCTTCACCAGTAAGTGGATTTATTCTAAAAATTGAACCTGTTAAATCGGGGTCTCCTCCATTCTCAAAATTCTGCAGCTGTGTTCTATGATTTAGATCCCCAACAACAACATACAAATTATTATCTTTGTCCAGTGTCAATTTTCCACCATTGTGATTAGGACCAGGCGTCCCTGGAAGGTCCAAAATTAGTTTTTGATTTGCCAGAGTGTTACCATACCAATCAAAACTGTAAACCCTGTTCCGCATGGTATCCTCTGAACTATCCGCAGCAAAATCAGGGTCGTCTTCTGTCATGTAAAGAAAAATTTTGGTGCCACTGATTTCCCTAAGAACTTCTATTCCTAATAAACCCCGTTCGCTTTGAAAATCTACATCGAATTGCTTAACGGGAGTTTCTTGCAATATCCCATCAGAAACCAGTTTAACATCTCCTTTTTTCTCTATTACTAAAATATTTTCTCCAGTGTCATCTAGAAACGCCATACCCACTGGTGAGTCAAGACCGCTGTATGCTGACTCTAGTTGAAGATTAGGGTCGTTCAGAGATTGTGCATTAACCGTTTCAAAAACTAATATTTGTGACTGTAAAATCATGAAAACTAAAAAGCAAGTCCAAGATGTCGTTAGCAAAGTTGTAACTCTAAAAACCGATTTGCAGTTTGCCATCGTCTCTATAATAGCAAAAAACATTTGTTATAAGTTTAGTATTTTTCCATTAACTGGTGTAACTATCATCTATACAATGTACACATTTTGAATACTTCACGCCTCAAGTCTTGGGTCTTAAGGCTTCTATGGGACTCACCTTCGAAGCCTTCCAAGCTGGTAAAAGCCCTGCAATGACGCTCAGTGCAACAGAAATAAACCAAACAGTTACCATATCAGTAAAAAAGAAAAGTGGTATCAAAGGAGGATCGCCCTCATTTCTCGGTGTAGCCTGAGATAGCGCATATCCTCCGCCAATACCGCCAAGCAAGCCTAAGGTTGCACCAAGCATTCCTATGATTAGAGCTTCTAATACAAACATAGTCAAGATGTTTGAACTCTGTGCTCCTATTGCTTTAAGGGTCCCTATTTCTCTAATTCTTTCTACAACTGAAGTATATAGCGTAGTAATGATGCCCACTGCACCTACTACCAGTGAAATTATGGCTATGCTTAAGAGGAAAGAGGTAATACCTCCGGTAAATTGTTCAATCGTCTTAAGAATGGCCTTTACCGTCGTTACTCCTATATCATTGCCATATAGTTTCTTTATTTCTTCTTCCACTGCATCAACTAGCTCTGTTGATGAAGCTACTACAAATAGGGAATCATATTTTCCGGTTTTTTGAAAAAGAGCGTCTCCTGCGTCTAAGTTGATTACTGCTGCACCATCTATAGTGGGATTACCCGTCGGTTCCATTATTCCTGTTACTAAGAAATTCTTGGAAAGTGTTTCTTGCTCACCAGTTGTGTCGTCTATAAAGGAATATTCTAATTCAATTGTTTCACCAATAGTTACAAATGGATTATCTTGTCCGGGGGGATTGGCAATATTGTCTGCTAAAATGATGGCCGAGGGATCATTTTGTTTTAATTGTGAACCTGGTTGTAACTCTAGAGTAGGGGCTATGACAAAGAGATTATTTGGGTCTATTGACAGGGCGGCATTAGATTTTTCTTCTCCCCTGGATTTCATCAAAACTTGGGATTGATATGATGGGATAACCTTATCTATAAAAGGTAACGATTCAATTCTGTTTATGACCGCTGCATTCAGAGTTATTTTTGAACCCGCCGATCCACCTCCCCCTTCAGTGGAGCCAACAGTAGTTGATCCTTGTGTTTGTCCGCTAGTTACAAAGAGTATATTTGGTGCTAGATTACTAAACTGCTTGTTAAAAAATTCTGTAAACCCTGCCCCTACACCGTTTACTGCTACCAACAAACTTGTACCTGCCATGACCATAACTATAGTCAACAAAGATCTGATCTTTCTTTCCTTTAATGCCTGAAATGAGAGAATGAAAATTTCCCTAATATCCATTTCGAATATGCCTTCCTCTTTTTGATTCTTCTATTTGATCTTTGGTATGGTCTAGTCCAAAGTGTAAATAATATGAATTTACGATCGACTGAGGTAAAGATTTATGGTTAGTCTTGTGATACAGTATTATGAATTGAGGATGATAATAATGATCAAGATTTAATAAACTTCTCTGAGATACTGAAGTATTTTGAACCTTGTTAACTAGCATATTTTATTACCTTGTCCCTTTTAGAGTGAACCATTTTTATTACTTGGTTATAAAAAATTTTTCTACGAGAAAAGGGCTGTGATTCAATAGTTTTACATCTCATGTTGCTATACGCTCCTCGCGCTCTATCTCACCATCCTTCTACGAGAAAAGGGCTGTGATTCAATAGTTTTACATCTCATGTTGCTATACGCTCCTCGCGCTCTATCTCACCATCCTTCAAATGGATTATACGATCAGTCTTTTCAGCCAATTCAGGATTATGAGTAACCATGACGATGGTTCTATCATATTTATCTGAAAGCATCTTCAAAAGATTGAATACCTCCTTTCCAGTTTTAGTATCCAAGTTTCCAGTAGGCTCGTCTGCTAATATTATAGAGGGATTGTTCATTAAAGCTCTGGCTATGGCAACACGCTGTTGCTGACCTCCGCTAAGATTAAATGGTTTAAAACTCCCTTTATCCTCTATTCCAAGTAACCCCATGATTTTGTGGGCTCTCTCTAACCGTTCGCTCTTACTGATTCCCGCTATTATGCAAGGAATTTCGATGTTTTTCAATACTGATGCTCTATTTATCAAATTATATGATTGGAAAATAAATCCGATGGCATTATTTCGCAGATATGCTAAATCATGATCATCCAATGAGAATACATCTTCTCCATCTATGAAAATGTCTCCTTCGGTTGGTCTATCCAAAGTACCAAGAATATTTAGCAATGTTGATTTACCACTTCCTGACGGACCCACAATCGAAACGAACTCTCCTCTGCTCACTTCAAAATTAATATTTTTTAGGATTGGAGTTTCTCCTGCGGAAGAAATATAGCTTTTATAGATTTGTTCAACTTTAAGGATTGGAACAGATGGTTCAGACAATGATGTTATTAAAGTTAGTTATTCTGTCTTATTACTCTTTAAACCATTCATTATAGATATAAAGTGTACTGTGTCATACATACATACTAGGTATTACTCCAAAATGATAACAGACAATTTGGCGGATGTTATTTTTTAACCGTTTGGCGTCATTCGCATTTTGAATTTACGAATACAATTTAGTGGACAGATACAAGCTACTACTTGTTTAACAATTACCATGAATAATCATCAAAACTTAAATAATGAATAGAGTGAAATGTAATATAACAATCTTATGAAAAAAATTAATTTAATAATATTATCTACTTTTGTTTCTTGGGTAATGTTACTAAATTTTCATGGGGGTGAAGTCTATCTTTATGGTCAGGAAAATGTTGATAGAAACATAATTCCTCTTCTTATTCCACCATATCAAACCATTAGCAAATTTCAATCTGATGATTTGAAAAATTTTAATGTAACATTTGTTTATAATATACCATAATATACTAGTTGGTTTTTGGAATAAAAAAATAATATAGAAATATTTATCAAAATCCATTAATATGTAATTCTAATAATTCAATTACACATATGAATCGCGGATTGAAATATTACAGTATCATGCTCGTAATGATTGCTACGCTAGTTTTTACCCTACATGACTTTGGTATGGCAAATGCTACTACTAGCACCAGTCAAAATAATTCTACTCAAATTAATCCGTTAAATGAATTAAATTCCGATTCTAGTGACCTGAGCACATGTGATGATTGTGCAAGTAATAATGACAATAACAATAACAATAATGACGATAGTAATAACAGAAACGACAACGATGACAATAATGATAATGACAATAATGATAATGACAATAACAACAATGATGATGGCAGCAACAACGACAACGATGACGTGCCAATGTCTTTACCATTCAATTCAAATATAGCTGACGAATCAGACGACGAGAAAGATTATTCTAACGCAATCCCCTTTCCATAATTCTATCTTTATTTCCATCCATCATCCTTCCGGCCTACATAGGGTAGGATAAAATTTCTTATTAAAAAGCAGTAGTATTCTTCTTAGTTGCTATTATTATTATTATCTTGATCTAACCTTACGAATTTACCATGACCTTTGTTTTCTGGATAGACACTTCCATTTTCCATAATTATTTTGCCTCTAGATACCGTTAAGATTGGCCAACCTTGCAGCTCATATCCATCATAAATCGTGTAATCTGAGGATGACTGCAATATTTCTGGGGTCACTTTCTTTTTGAGATCCAAGTCTATTACAACCAAGTCAGCATCTGATCCTTTCTGTATTGTACCTTTTTTGGGAAAAAGACCAAATATTTTTGAGGTATTGTAACTAGTTAATTCCGCCAATCGAACAAGCGATAACTGTCGCAATATAACCCCATAATGCAACAATACAGGCAACATCGTTGCCACGCCTGGAAAGCCTGCCAATGAAGTCCATATATCGTTTTGGGTCCCTAATTTCAAATTCAAGGTGTTGGCGACATGGTCTGTTCCTATGGTATCAATCAAGCCATTTTTGATAGCATTCCATAAACTTGCCACATCGTTTTTAGTCCTCAATGGGGGAACTACCTTCCCTCTCAAATTATTGTAGTCTACTGAATGGGTCAGGTAGTGGGGGCAGGTTTCAATATACGCATTACATCCTCCAATCTGTTTTTCATGTAGAATTGTATCTAGCGCATCATTTGAACCAATATGAACAAAATACAGATTGGCACCAGACTGTCTACCAATATTCATTATCTTTTTTATTGCGATTGATTCACTAATGGTGGGTCGACATTCTGACCATGTCCTTAATGGATTTTCTTTATCGCTTTCTCTTGTGGTCCCGGCTTTTCTTGTTGAATATACTTGTCTTTTTTCTTCAATCAATTTTGCACAAGTTTCATTATCTTCTGCATGTACCAGTACAACTGCATTCTTCAAGTCAGAAGAAGTGGAGATTACCTTTGAACATAGATCATCAGTGATGTTAACATTCTTAGGTAGATGGAGATCTTCAGAGGGATTCATGTCCATTAGTATTCTGTTATCGGTTGAACCTAAATTCATGTATAGCTTGTACGAGTGAATGCCCAAATCATACAGATGGGGAATTTCAGATATTTGGACAGGATTTAGGATTGAAGCATGAATGGCATAGTCTATGAAATGATTTCCTATGCTGGCGCGTAAATGCTTTGATATTTCTTGACTGTATGCGTCATAAATCCGTAACATGCGCATTATCGTTGTTACACCACCTACAGCAGCAGATCTAGATTCTGTCTCAGAAGCTACCTCGATTGGTGAAAAAACACCATAGTGGACATGAGGATCAATTAGCCCTGGTAACACATATTTTTCATTTACATCAAAAGATCTTGAGTAGGAGATATTGTCAGCGGACTTGGTTAATTCTTTTATTTTTCCCTCATCAATCAAAATATTGCATCTAATTATTCCTGTTTTAGGGATTACAACATTAGCATTTTTGATCAATAAATCACAGCTATTATTCCCCATCTGTTTCCATCACCTCATAATTAACTTTGGTAAATATGTCATTTGGAGTTAGAAGTTGGTTCATATTTTTTAAACTGGTTATCGTTGAGTGCACTATAACAGATGTCCGGAGCCTGGATGAATAATCCTGTTTCCAGTATTCCGGGTAATTTTTTCAACTCAGTTTCTAACCATGAAACATTAGTATAGTCGTTAAACATCACATCCAAAATTAGGTTTCCATTCTCAGTTACATATGGATACCCCTTGTCCAGAGTTCTAAGTACAGGCGTACCTTCAAGCTTTTCGATGAAAGGGACAATTGAGGTTCTACTAAAGGGTAATATTTCAATTGGAACCGATCTTGAAAAAGTAGAAACAAATTTTGTAAAATCAGCGACTATTATTGTCTTTTTTGCAGAGAAGTAGATAATCTTTTCACGCAATAATGCTCCGCCTCCACCTTTTATCAGACAAAATTGTTCGTTAATCTGATCGGCTCCATCTATGACAACATCAATACGCGGTATTTGTGATTCATCTATGATTTTCAAGTTTTGTCTCTCTGCTTCAATCTTTATTTGCAAAGATGTACAGATGAATTCGCAGTTTCTGGCCACCTCATCTGGAATGAGCTTTACAATTCTAGTTGCAGCTCTACCACTTCCCAACCCTATAATTAGCTGTTTATCTGAAAAATGATTGCTTATAATGTCTTTTGCTATTTTTTCAAAACTATCGTCTAAAGTATCGTTATTTTGAGTGCTTGTAGTAGAAACGGACATGATCAACTATAGAAAAAGAGAATGAAAGAATATTTAAATCGATTGAGAAGGGAGGAGTAGGCGAAAAAGTAGGAGAAAGAGGATGAGGATGAGGGAGAGGATAGTAGGGAAGTGTAGTCTCTGCCTCTCCATCCCCGTAAATATTCTCAAATCCATATATTCATGAGTCTTCGAGTCGCTTTAGGGTCCTTAAAATATCGCTCTGAATTTTATCTATTTCTTTAGTATCGATATTTACCTTTTCAGTTTCGTCTGAATCAACTGACTGTAATTTTTCTATTGACAATGATTCTAAATTAGGTACGATTTCTGGTGATACCTGATCAACTTGTTTTTCCTCATCTTCTTTAGTATTATTATTTGCAGTTGTGCCAGTGGTACTATTTGAATCGGCGCTTTTTTTCTCATCTAGACTAGGGAGGCTCTCAATACTTTTCGTAACATCTGCAACCGAATCATCGTTTTTGTCCTTATCAAGTTTAAACCGAGAGATCTTCGTGATTGACGACTTTAATTGTTGTCCCCATGATCTCGGTGAATGCCTGACTTCAAATCCAGGTTGTAATTCTGTAGAGGGTGTAGTTGATATCGCTGACGATGACGATGATGGTGAAGGTGAAAAAGAAAAAGAAGAAGAAGCAACGGTAGATGATCCTTCTATTGTTCCTTTTTTAGATGTTATTACTTTCGACCTTTTCTTGTCAGCTGTTGCTGTTACTGCTGCTGCTGAATGGCCGGTTATACTTGCAAGCCTTGAATCTATCTTTTTTGTATACTCTTGTAGAATGGAGTCTAATTGTTTTTTGTACTCGTAAATTTCTTGAGCTTCCAATATGGGCTTGAGTTGGAAAACGCGCTTGTTATAATTGTCTAGCATTTTAATATATTTTCGTGAGAGTCGGTCTCTTTCATATTCATCAATCTTTTTGTCTTCAAAGAATTGATTTATTTTTTCCAGTGCCTCTAAAGCAACTGATTTTTCAAAATAAAGATTATTCAACTCATATTTTACATTGCCAAGCACGCTACCGTGCTCGTTCTGCTTCCTAAGGCTGGTAAATCTGTACAGGAAAATAGCACAAACAATGCCTAGCCCGGCCGAACCTGAAAATATGAGAATGTCTAACATTTTTTTCTTTGACTATGATATGTAAGAAGTAGAAATATAAAAATAGGATTTTAATAAAACGATAGAAAGCAGAGTTTTATTTTACCCGTCGCTTTATCCACTTGTATTTTCTTAGTTTTGGATCAGGGTATCCACATTTTGCACATTCTTTTCCCCTTCTGTGGAATGAATTATGTCCACATCTTCTACATCTGATATGTGTCTTTTTTCGGGTAAACTTACCCATCGAAGTTGTTCCTTTGGTCAAACTCTCTTGCCTCTTTTCTCCTTTACTACCTATTCGCTATCTTTGTTATTTGAACTGAGGCGGAGATATGATAACGACATTATCTCCCCTTACTACAATATTGCCAATTTCATCAGTCTTACCTTCCTCTAAAATTTCTACAGAGCTTTCTAATAACAGATTCATATGTTGATCGAAACCTTGTAAATTTCCTCTAATAACCTTTCCACCTTTTAATTTTATTAATACATCTCTACCAAGGCTTTCATCGAGGACTTTAACTGCCATATCTACGGACATCTTTATCTAACCTATTGTGTATCAAATCGATGTCCTATATTAAATTTAGTTTTTGCTAGGTTATCGGAAGTAATGATTATCTGAACCTTGGATCTGCAACCAATTTTACAATTTTTTCTATTATCTGACAAAGCATTTCGTGTCCTTGTTCCGCACTTGACTTTTGTGGGTTACCCCATACTCCATTATTTGTGAATTTAATAAACCCGCCTGGATTGTTGATAGACATATTCAGTCCTTTTTTAAAGAATTCTTCGTCTCCTTCGTTTTTAATATCAAATCCCTGCTTAGATAGCTGCATATTAACAAGGTCGGGATTAATTGCCAGCATGAGAGAAGTCTCAACCTCTCCAGCATGATCAAACTTTTGATCTAAAAGTTGCCAATAGTTGATGAAATAAAAGAAATTCGACTCTATTCTATATTTTGTAAATAAATTCTGCCCTATGTACTGTAACAAACCTAAATTTCCATGATGTCCGTTTATTACAAACATCCGTTTTATTCCTTGCTTTGCCAGTGAATGTGAAATATTTGAAATAAGATCTACCAGTACATTATAGTCTAATGAAATATTACACAAGGGATGGTGTTCATATGACACCCCATAAAAAATAGAAGGTAACAGAAACATTTTTGCCTTTTGAGATATAATGCTGGAAATGTGCTCTACTATCAAGGTGTCCGTCGAGAATGGTAGGTGGTCACCATGTTGCTCAGTGGAACCAAGCGGTAAAATAGCCGCATCAATATGAGAGTCTTGTACCAGGCTTGAAAACTTGTTTTGACCGATAAATTTAATCTCCATCAGCTACAAATAAGGTTTGGATACCAGACTAAAAAGTATGATAGCTACTTGTAACTAACTTTTCCCCAATTTACCTCTAATTTGTCTTCCAAAAATAGTTTTACTGCCTCAAAAAGGGCAAATGCTTCTGCGAGCTGTCCTTTTACCTTGATTGTTTCTAGGGTATCTTCCTGTAATACCTTAAATGACTCTTGAATAATGATTGGCCCTTGGTCTAGGTCCTCGGTAACAAAATGAGCCGTACAGCCAATAATTTTTGCTCCCCTTTCGTATGCCTGGACATACGCAAATGCCCCTGGAAAAGCTGGAAGAAGTGAGGGATGTATATTTATTATTCTATTTGGATAACGCCAAACAAAATTTGGGGTCAAAATTCTCATGTACCTTGCCAAAACTATGAGATCAATGTCGAACTTTTCAATTAATTGTAGAATTTCTCTTTCCGCTTCACTCTGTTCTACATGTTTAACGTAGAAAAATGGAATTCTAAAAGAATCTGCAACAGCTTTGAGTTTTTCATCGGAACCAATGATCAGTGAAATATTGCATTTAATTTCGCCAGCAACATGTGAATTTAATATTTTTAAAAGACAATGATCTTCCTTACTCACCAGTATTGCGACGTTTTTTACTTTGCTCTCTTCATGAAAGTGAACCTTGACTTCCATTTGAAGTTTCTTTCCAAGAGTCTCCAGCTCGTCCTTCATTCTAACCTTATCAATTGCTGGAAAGGAAGCTTCAAGGTGCATTCCAAAGAGCCCTTTTACTACATTTTGATTGATTTTTTCAATATTTCCACCATGTTTGAAAATGTAATTTGTAGTATCAGCAACAATTCCCTTCTTATCTTTGCCAACTATCGTAACTTCCACAAAGGTTTTGGGTTTTGGTGATTCTGAAATATCATTTATCCTGTATTCATTCTCTTTTTTTCTCTCAATTGCTGGTCCTTTTCCCTCGCTCTTTGTCATTTATGTTCAAAGAGATCTCATATCCAAGATAAATATGATACACATAATGTCTCAAATATGAATCTCAACTATGATTGTTACATGAGATATTGATTATTCATAGGTCCATGGTGTAGTCATCATCGTCGTCATCGTCGTTGTTGTTACTGTTGTTGTTGTTGTTACTGTTGTAACTGCTACTGCTATCGTTGCTAAGGATTAACTTCTATTTCTTCTCCTCTCTGTGATGACAATGCTCCCACTTCCTATAACCATGACAAGGTGATTTATTATTAATTTCATACTAGAAATCAAATAACATAGTTTTTGATCAGGATTTTTTTTTGCAATAATACAGCAGTTATTTATTTAGTAAAAAAATATCCTAAAAT
>QCWC01000242.1 GCA_013114705.1 Candidatus Nitrosocosmicus sp.
TGCCAAGACTTGAATAGTTCTAATAGATTTGACTATCTACTTTGAATTTCAGTCTGTAAATAATAATAATTTATATGGTTCGGATTTGGGTACTACAATAATATTTGGGTTCTAATATTAGTTCTATATGCGATTGTCCCTGCCATAGGAAATACGGGGATAAATCAATCTGTCAGAAATGCATAGAAAGGCATAAGGGCTCTCCTTATTACAATATATTAAAAAAATATAACTAATATTAGCGGAATTGTTGATTTGATCACTCCGACTCCGAAGCATAATATCTCTTGAATTGTAGAATAAAACAAAATATTTAACTAACTTGGCTTAAAACAGAGATTATTATGGTAGTTGACAATAAGGCGACGATTTCTTATATAAGAGTTCTAAAGGAGGATCTTGCAATTTTTCACATAAAACCAAACGAGGGTCAAGTTCCTGACTTTAAACCTGGGCAATTTGTGACCTTAGGTTTGAACGTACCCAAGGAAGGTAAAATTATTCGAAGAGCATATTCGATAGCTTCGCCCCCAGAACAAAAAAAACACTTTGAACTCGTTGTCCGCTGGGTCAAAAAACCCTTACCGGGTAGACTTACAACGGAGCTGTTCAATAAGAAAGAGGGAGATGAAATTAGCTGGGTAAAGCCCACAGGCATATTTACCATAAATGAAAAAATGCCCGATGGCAGTCCGGATAATAGGAGGCTAGTCCTTATAGGGGGAGGAACAGGTCTGGCCCCTTTTATCTCATATTCATTACACTTAAAATCCAAGGGCAGCAAGAGACAAATAATTGTTTTACATGGAGCCAGTTATGTTGATGAGCTCAGCTATAGGGAATTACTCACAGAGTTAGAAGCAGAAAGCTTAGACAGCAATAGTAGTGGTTGGAATTTTAGATATCGAGCGAGCATAAGTAGACCTCAAGAATGGTTTAATAGATCTTGGAATGGTCACAAGGGAAGGGTTGAAACATTTTTGAGACCAAAACCAGGTAAAGATAAATCACCATTAGAGGAACTTGTTGGCGAAAAGATAACTCCAGAAAACACTTCCTTTTACGTATGCGGGTGGCAAGGTACTGTCGACGGTGTATTAGATTCTCTTGTACCCAAGGGATTTGTAACCGAGAGAAACAAAAGAAAAGATGGAACTTTTGATGTGAAATTCGAATCTTACGGCTAAATTTTTTTTTACTTTTTTAAAGTTTATTTAACCTCAACCCAAATACACTACATAAATGAAGTTTGAATTTGAAGAGTTTGAAACCATAGAAGATGTATTAGTTTATCTGGTTTCAGTAGCTCCTTATATGAAACAAATACTTCCAATCAGCTCATACAAAGGCTATGTTTTTTCCATGGTGCCAATTACTCCGTTATCCGGAGAAACGTTACTGATGATTTATACAAAAGGGAGTTTGGATCAAGGAATGTACGAATTTGATATTTCTGCAAAGAAACACAAATTGGTAAGTGTTATGGAGAGAGCAGACAAGAACTATTTTATCGTTATTTCTCCTAGGCGCGACACAATAGCAGATGCTGCTTTAAGTCAAATTAGCTCATCGTAGAGAGCAAATTTATTATTATTTATATTGCAATAATCAGATTGATATTTTCAAATTTTGGAAGCGTATTTCTTCCTCACAAAAAAATAATCGGAAAGAAACTCTAGAGTTTAGGTGGCATAGGAGCTGTCACCGAGCGTGGGTGTATATATTTGGCAACAATATCTTCAGCGGGTTTCCCATCAAACAAACCTTTGGATAAACCCCGTAAATACCTCATAATGGCCCAAGTTCCAAATTTGATCAAAAAGGCCATGAATACCTTCATTGCGGGTCCATAGGATTTGTTTCGAATAATTATGGGAATTATGTCACTAATAACCCGAAGGTTATGTTGCCAACAGGTCCAAAACAATGCAAATTGAGATTCATTAAGGTTCCCAAAGTGCATTGAATTCTTTTCTGAGAAGTCCTGATATAACAATGGTGCGACTAGTCCTCTCATATTCATCTGCTTAAAATCTTGGATCAAGTCAATAGTATACTGAGTTTCATCAGGTGTCTCATCCGGCCAACCAATAATAAGTGTCAATGCAGGGAACCAATGATTTTGATTAAGAATTTTGCAACCTTCTCTTACTACTGCCCCCCATTCTTCTGGTTGATAAGGTCTAGTTTTTACTCCCAGGTGTTTTTTCACCATTCTGGGTGCCACAGTTTCCACACCCAAATTAGTTGCAAGCCATCGACCATTATTTTCCATATTATTAATTTGAGATATTCGTTTGATAAGGTCAGGAGAAGATGCAACTGCAGACAATGTCATGTGTGTAGTCCCTATAAAATTAGCACCAACTGACTTTAGTCCCTGCCATACCCCTAAAATGGCATCCTGGTTTGGTATGAAATCCTTGTTATCACATCCATAAAGTAACATTTCATCAGATTGTAGCCAAATCGAATCAAACCCATATTTTATATTAATTTTTGCTTCCTCCTGTAATCTATTTAGTGGTATATCCTTTTTGGAACGCTTATTCACGTCACAAAAGTCGCATCCTCGTCCACAGCCTCGCATAGCTTCAATCAACGAGTTAATTGTTGGTCCCTTAATGACTGGTATATTTTCAATATTTCGAACGAACGTATGCAATAGTTCTGGAGCATCCCCCGCTTCTAGATCATGGAACAAATCAAGAGCTAATTCATCAGCTTCGCCTATAACTACGGTGTCGATTCCATGAATTTTCATTCTCTCTGGTTTTGCCAACTCCCATGAGCCGTTACCACCTACTACTACTTTGAAATCATATTTTTTCTTTAACTGGATTATTGAAGCACACATTTTTTTGAATTTCATAGCAACGTAAGACAGTTTCTCTGGCGACATTGTAGTAGTTACTGGTGCCATTCCTAATGGATCCATCACATTTATTCCAACAACTTTGGTTTGAGGACCAATACATTTATCCAACATTTCAGGATGAGCCAAAAAGACTTCATTCTTATCGTACTCTCTGGTCAAGGCACTTTCTATTCTTCGTAACCCACATTGAGCAACTTTGATTTCACCAGTATTTTTGTCTGTTTCTACGCTAGGACAGAATAATTTATCGAAAACAAATTCAGGAACTAGTTCATAAGGGCCACATGCAATAAACCCGTAGAGAAAATTACCTCGATAATTAGTCATCAAGCTACGATCGGCGGTTAGAACAATTCTTTTACCAGAAACCATCTTCTAATCTATATCCTCTTGTAATTATAATACGTGGGTATAAAATTATTTTCATAGCATTTAGAGTATGCGACGTAGGACTCCAAAAATATGCTAAACTCTAGTAAAGCCCTCTTCTTCGTCCTTTTAAGATAATGGATTTTAATTGACGATGATCAAGCATAGAGAGTGCTTCCTGATAGGTGGTCCACTTAAAACCCTCATGTTCATTTGAGATCACAACTTCTCTTACGGGTGTTGTGGCAAAGTAAAATTTTACTTCTTTCTCAGATCTAATTCCGTCTGCTCTAAAGTACTTGTACTGAATCTTACCAATATACTGATGGATATCTAAGTCAATAATTCCTGTTTCTTCCTGAACTTCCCTTTGCAATGTTTGGATTTCATTTT
>QCWC01000243.1 GCA_013114705.1 Candidatus Nitrosocosmicus sp.
ACATATTGTCCGATACCTCCAATCATAAAAAGAAGAAAAAGGCAGAGAGAAAGATTAACTGGAGTGAGTACAACGAATCTCTTGCCAGGCGAGGAGAAATGTTATTTGATCCAGATTTTTTACAGAACTGGCGAGCAGAGCTAAAGATAATGAACAGAGTAAAGGAAGGCCCTCACTATCGCTATCCGAATTCCTTGATATCGCTGCTCGCCACCGTATACACGCGTACCTACTTCCATTCCGTCAATTAGAAGGCTTTCTAAGAATGATGTCAATCCATATAAAGAAACTAAAAGAGATAATCCCATACTTCACAACAATCTGGTGGAGAATAGAAAGAATGAAGATAAATCTAGATCCACAAATAGACCTAGAAAGAGACGACATAGTGATAGCAGTTGACAGCACGGGTATCAAGGTGATTAATAGAGGCGAATGGATATTTGACAAATGGAAGAATAAAAGGATAAGAAGAAAAGGATTTATCAAAATACATGTAGCAGTAGACAAAAAGACAAAGAAGATAGTGTCAATGAAAGTAACAAAAGAAGATGTTCATGACGGGCTGATGCTAAAGGAGTTGGTCGACGACGATACGTCTAAGAGATACAATATCAAAAAGGTAATGGCTGATGGCGCCTACGATTCCAAAGACAACTTTCGTTATCTGGACGAAATTAATGTGATACCTGCTATCAAAGTAAGAAAAAATTCATCGGTTAAGAACAATGCTAAATGTATTCCACGGAAGCTCTCTGTAATACAGCAGCTTGAGGATCTGAAACGATGGAAGAGAAGACATGGATATGGAATGCGATGGATGGCCGAATCTGCTTTCTCATCCATAAAGAGAACATTTGGTGAACACGTCTTATCTATAAAATGGAACAATATGGTAAATGAACTGATGCTAAAAGCATCAATCTATAACTTGTTTATGGACCAGATGACAACGTGATACACCAACTAAAGCATTGGTTATATCCGGATTAGTTATTCGACAGAGCAGTTTCTATAGATGATGGTACTTCGTATCCACAAGCTTGCAGATTCTAAACTCTGTAACATCATATTCATTCCGCCTACGAAAAAAGTCTGATTGAAAGAACAAAACAATACATTAAGGACAGGACCGAATAATAGTTTGACGACTACTTTTGAAGCAAAAAAAGATTGCCATCTGCAAAACGTAAGTAATTGGCTCAATCTATTTGTTGATTATCACAGCAAGGTAATAAATTCTTTTAAATGAACATCCATGAAAATCAGCTCGTAAGTTGGCTTCCTTTACGTCCTGTTTAGCCTACAATGTCTATGTTTTTTGCTCTAATAATGTTTTCTAAACATAGCTATCGCTATGGATGGTATAGGGGAAGCAGCAATATTTGATGTATCCTTAGTTTGATATGCTTGTATGTTCTAACTTCCGAAGCTTCTGTTGATACCTTTGCTTGTTCATGTTTCTGTAGAGCTCGTTTCTAGTCAGCATGTACCATATGATTACAAGTAGTTCTTTTGCGGTCGCAACTATAGCTTTACTATGTCCCTTCTTGTTCTTTATTCGGGTATAGAATAAACCAAGACGGCTATCGTATTTTACTGCAGTAAGAGCACATTGAACTAGTATCCACCTTAGCCACGGTGAACCCTGTTTTGTTATTCCACCAGTTTTGGTTTTTCCAGCTGATTCTCTTGCAGAAGGAGCCAGTCCAGCGTAACTTACCAGTTTCCATGGTGTAGAAAATCGTCTTTTATCCATCAACTATCTCTGAGGATATTAGCATTGCAGAGAATATGTCTACTCCGGTTATGCTGAGGAGAATCCTTACATTATTTCTGTCATTCCTACAAGCGTAATCTGATATCTCTTTTGATATCATATCAATCTGCTGATTGACTGTTTGAATGGATTCGATTGACGTGCTCAAGATTACCCTATCTATCGAACTAACCTTCGATAACAATGATTTCAACCATTCTATGCCCAAAACACCAAAGATGTCTGTCACATCAGTCTGGTAATCATACTTGTCAAGTATTGAATGTACTTTGTTTACCAGTTTTGTTTTAGTTCTTGATAGTGTTATTCTATGTCTAACAAGGCTTCGCTTGTCCCTATCTTCTTTCTTTGGTACATATGATTCGTATATCAAGTTAGTTCGTAACAGATCAGATAATATCCGAGCATCCAACAGTTTATCAGATTTTATCTTCTTGGCTTCTGCAATTATCTTTGTTTTGTATGGATTGGCCAGTACGGTATCAATTCCATTCTCTTCTAATGTATCATGGATTCGCATCCACATGTTACCTGTAGACTCGAGTACTGCATGAGTAGCGCCGATTTCCTTTAATGGTATCTTTGAAAGCAGATCCTGTACCCCTTGTTTGTCATTACCAAAAAAGAATTCGTTTAGTATCTTTCCTGCATCATCCTTAAGGGCTGCTCTACACTTTCTTTTTCCCACATCTATTCCAAGATGATTCGCTTTTTGTTCATCCTCCTTTTTTTTTCTTATTGTTGGCTATACAGGCGGCAAACATCCATTCACCCTCAATGGGGTAGTTTGATAGCTGCTCAATCGAGGAGATATGGTTCAGTCAGAGCCTCGCTCTCATACGGAGCATGTTCACTTTGAACCTATAGCCAACACACAAGCTACAAGAAACTACAAGATTTTCATATCGTCAGAGCCCTCAAACTACAGCAACAGGGATAAATAGAATCAACGCTGATTTGAGATCTATAAATTTACTAGAAGGTAACGAACATGTGGACGCAGATATTTCAATATTAGATTCGGGAATAGATCTGACACAACCTGACTTGAACGTTTATCACCAGAAATCCTATGTAAATAGTAACATGGATATTTCTGCACTTTTTGGAATTGGATCGGCCATTGCGCCTACAGCCAATGGTGATAATGGTCATGGGATGCATATTACAGGTATCATTGCAGCCAAGGATAATGAAATTGGATGAGCGAGAAGTCATTATGGAGATGATCTTAGTGAAGTCCAGGGGGTTTTCACAGACTTTATAATCACTGAAGGGCTAGTAGACAAGACCGGCGCTGTCAACTTAACGATAAATCTATATCTTGAAGATGCTCTACTTCAATTATGATTATCAAAAGAAACAGAACACCTTCGCTAGACATTACTCGTGTATTGTATTTGTACTTTCTTAAATTGTCAACTAGAAGCGTTCTAAAGCGATGTTTTTCTTACATAAACCCAGACGAAGCCATGTTGCAGTGTGGAAGTGGATTCAAAAATACGATCCCAAAAAGATATTCTCGAAAAGAAACAGGATTTCTGAATTTATAATTGACAAGACATTGGTTAAAGTTGGACCCGAGAACATTTGGTTATGGGCTACAATTGAACCAGAAAACACGGAAATTCTCGCACTATCTATCTCCAAGGAAAGAAACATGTTTGTGGCAGAAAGATTTCTTGATGGTTTGATTAAAATTCATGGAAAACACTGTGTATCTACTGATGAAGGTGGTATAAGGTATCCTCAAGCTTGTTGAATCTTGAAACTAAAACATCGCCTTCATTCCGCATTAGAGAAAAGTCTGATAGAACGAACAATGCAGTATATCAAATTTTCCTTGTAGGTTAAAGAACTGTAAACTAAAGCGTTTAACAAATTGATTAAGCCTGTTTGTTGATTACCATACTAAGGAGTTACAAAACATTAAGTGAACATACCCAGCGAATTATTAGAAATCTTTAAAAAGAAAAATTTATTGTTGTCCTAGAACGCTGTTACCCAGATTTAGGTTAATAGACGTATCTAAATTATTACATGAAGCCTTTGATGTACCATTTTCCGAAAAGCACTCTGAACTTTGGAGTGTTTCTGTTCCTTGAGCTGTTCCTTGAGCTGCTTCATATTTCTTACTTTTTGTTGCAAATGCGGAGTTTTGATCCATAGACAAAGCTGCACTAATTATCGCAGTTGCGATGAATAGGGACAATAGTTCTAATTTGGTAAAATTCTTATTCATACAAATTAACGATTGATTTTATTAATTAAAATTGTTATTACTTTTTCTGCAATCCATTATCGTATCGCTCTAACGAAAAAATTTTCACAGAAAGGGTTCTCTATGAATTTAAGAGATCAAAATACTAGAGTGACATTTTATTTGAAATTACCATAAAATAAAAGGAATATTTAACCTAATATTATTTTTGTGGTATCTTTTTACACTTGCTTCCAATAAGCTGTATGACTTTTATCATCAACTTACCTTATTAGGGATTGGTGTTACCCTTTTGGTGGTACACATTCTTCTAAATATCTAATTTATCTTAAAAATCTCGGTATTTCTTCGAATCAGTAGATATTTCTATTGGTAACAAAGCAATAATATGCAACTGGTATCAACATTTAACTACTCGGAGTATAGATATCGGGAAACGATATATTTAGAAATGAAAATTCTTGCTATTGTTTTATGAAAATTGTACAAACTCCATCATTCAGTCTTACTAGTACTCTTACCTGGTTACGATTAACGGTTATGCTAGGTTAATTATAATGCTGTTGCCACCGTCTCCACCGTCTCCACCGTCTCCACCGTCTCCACCGTCTCCAC
>QCWC01000244.1 GCA_013114705.1 Candidatus Nitrosocosmicus sp.
GAAAAGTCGACCTTGTTTATGAATTATTTAGTTTTTTAAAGTCCTCATTATTATAAAACCTCCATTATCATTGTCTTTTCGACGGACGACCTGTGATTAAATTCGTAACGGAGCAAAATAAGAAGATAAGAGTCCATAAAAAACGTGATTATGGAACCTTTTCCCCCTCTGCCGTTATAATGTAGTGATCAACGTTGTTAGCACTAACAAAAAAATAGAAATCACGTTCATAACCGGGCTTAAAGGTCGAGGATGCAGGTGTTATAAATCTGCTAGTTTCAGACACCGTACTATTATTGGCATCAAATAATTTAACTAGTACTTTAACGTCCCTTGTATCTAAGGTTGAATTATTTATTGCTGTCCCTTTTACGTAGATGAGACCAGTAGGGCTTTCGCCGATCTCTATCTCTCTGAGTTCAAGATTCACAATATTGCTAGACAACGAGTTTATCGTTCCTTGTTCTTGTGCGTAAGTAGCAATAATCGATATATTTGTTCCGATTAGAATACCTGAAATCAAAAACGACATTATAAAGAAAAAATATTTATCGACATTCATAATCTATTCTATGATATTATCTCCATATTGCCCTAGATATGGATTATTGTATTAAATTAACTATATGAACGGAAATTTTGCATACAAGTATATGCCCAAAATGAAAGTATTTGAGATGTTGTTAGACTTTGGGTTCTTCTTCTACCTCAATAATTTGATCGTCAGGATATTTCACAACTTTGATGTTACAATGTTTGCATTCATAATAATTGATGTCATGCCTGTGACTAATAGAACCATTGATCCAAATCATCATGTTTCCGCATCTCAAACAAGACATTGTCATGTCTCTCTAGAGCACTTTGAGATATTAAATTCTTTTGTATATTGGCTAGCCAAATTATCTAGAACATTCAGATTATTTACTTTCTGAGGTTCTCAAATATTTCTACCATGCCTGAGTATAGGCGATCGTTTATATAATAAATCTATATGGTAAAATCATAAGTCTTTATACAGAGCTTAAAGCAAGAAGTGATGAAGAAACGCCAAAATTGGCAATGGTGATTCTTGCAGCTCTAGCAATTATCCGTGTATATCTGGTAGGTTATGATCAAGGTCAGTTGTTTAGCCTAGTACAGGGAAATGGAGCCTATGACAATATGTTTCTACATGAATTCACTCATGATATTAGACACGCCGCAGGCTTCCCTTGTCATTGATACAAATATATTAATTAGACAAGCTAAACTTTGAACTTATTTATACAATTTTTTTGTGTAATCAATCAGGCAATGATATTAAAATTCTAATGCTCGTAAGACAATAAGATCAAACAGACTACCATACTTTTCTAATTTTATCTATTTTACTTCCTTTATTGTGCTTGTCATATTATTCTCGATTAATTTGTCTTTGTAAAATTTATATTAAAATTGAATATGATAGAGATCGTAATCATGGGTAAAAAAATCAATGTCGCAATAGCTGGTGTAGGCAATTGTGCTTCTGCTCTTATTCAAGGAATACAATACTATAACTCCGATTCCTCTCAAAAGGATTCCGTTGGACTTACATCACTGAACCTCGGTGGATATGAACCAAGCGACATTAATTTTGTTGCAGCTTTCGATGTAGCTGAATCCAAGGTCGGAAAGGATTTGTCAGATGCAATGTTTTCCCACCCTAACAATGCTTTACAAATTGTTGATGTTCCTTCATTTGGGATAAAAGTTCAAAAAGGTGAAGTGCTTGATGGAGCTGGGTCTCACTTTTCGGAAGTAGTTAAACTGTCGGATAATCTAGGTGTGAACGTCAAAGAAGTCCTTAGGGATACAAAAACCGACATATTAATCAACTATTTACCCGTTGGCAGCAGAGAAGCTAGTCGGTATTACGCTGAAAATTGTTTAGAAGCAGGTGTTTGTTTCATAAATGCTATACCTGTTTTTATATCTTCCAATTCTGATTGGCATAGACGATTCATTGAGAAAAATATCCCATGTGCGGGTGACGATGTGATGAGCCAATTAGGAGCAACCGTTGTTCATAAAACTCTGGCAAAATTATGGGTTGATCGCGGAGTGGCAGTGGATGAAACATATCAATTGAACATAGGAGGTGACATGGACTTTTACAATATGCTAGACGAAGATCGATTGGAAGATAAACGTGTTAGTAAGACTTCTGCAGTCAAGGCAATGATCCCTTATGAAGTTCCTATGAGGATAGGCCCTTCTGACTATGTAAACTTCTTACAAAACGACAAAGTTTGTTATATCTACATGAAAGGAAGATTTTTTGGAAAGGTTCCATTAGAGATGGATTTAAAACTTCGTGTGCCGGATGCATACAATAGTGCAGGTGTGATGATAGATGCCATAAGGGGAGCTAAAATTGCTCTAGATAGAGGCATTTCTGGTCCTTTAGAAAGCATTTCTGCCTATTGTTTTAAACACCCTCCTGTTCAAATGTCGTATTCTGAAGCCAAGACCAACTTTATTGATTTTGTAGATGGGAAAAGGGATCGTTAAAGTTCTAGCCGATATTTGTATTTATTTTGATATTGTCAAAGACGTGTTTTTGGCCTACTTTAATGTGTAGGTTGGTTTCGCAAGATCTGTTATATCGATCCAGCACTTTGCAATATTATCGAAGCATGAAATACAATTTACCAATGTAATAGAATATGTTTCGTCAACGCTTTCATGCTGGTTAACCGCTATATTCTTCTTAAGCTCTGATATACTATGTCTAAATTCCTCGTAATTTTCTATGACTTTGAATGCCTTATCTCTGCTTGTGCTTATGAATGCCTCTATTGCATAATACTGCATCTCTTCTAAAGAATAACCTATTTTCTTAATTAGTACTGATATTTCATTGGCCACTCTGAAATTAGATAAATAGGTAACCAGTTCGGCTATCAAATCACCAGCAGTTTCTAAATAGTTAGCAGCTATTCTATAATCAAGCATGTCTATATTGGTCAGATTCAAATTACTAGCAAGTTTCTTATTCATAATTGCCGTTCGTATGATTCTAACGAGGAGAAAATACTGCCTATCAATCTCATCATCCCTACTAGCAATCTTGTTCTCTAAATCACGGTTGAAGTCCCCATTTAATGAATGAATAGTTTCTCTAAACATCCCTTGGATAATCGAATTCATCATGCCCAGAATCTTTTGTATATTTAGAGTCTTTGCATCAATCAGGAATTGAAAACTTATACTAAAACTATTTTCATCTACGATTTCTAATCCTATTAATTTTCTAGTTGCCTTTTTTATTGTCTCACTATTTTCGAAAGAAATTTGATTCTTTGAGTGAACATTTATGCTATTATATCCCAACAAGTAAGCTCCAAAAATCTTGTTCAAAATAATTTTTATGATTTTTTCATTCCAATCTGCACTATCATACGATCTCTCTGTGTGGTGTTGATTTTCTGATTCGTCTAATTCAAAGACAATCTTAATCTCCTCTTCTTGATAGTTATTGTAAATAGATACTGTATTGTCAATGTTAGTCTCAACTGTCACAGTGTTACCTTTGGAAAGTGCATTCTTCTTGACCCATTCGTTTGGCAGGGAAATCAGGACACTACTTC
>QCWC01000245.1 GCA_013114705.1 Candidatus Nitrosocosmicus sp.
TGCTTAGATTATTGAAGACACGATTTGCAAGAATTTGGACACAATCTGAAAGAGAAATCGTCATGAATCACCCTGTAATTTCTGTCTCAAAGCCCATTGTGGAAGAACATAGCAAATACGGCAAACACATATTTCTGGTCCCAAATTTTCCAAATCGTGCTGAATCTAATAATATTCCTGAGCCAGTCTATCACAACTCCCTCTCATCTGTGTATGCGGGGGTACAAATGAAAGGCCCAATAAAAAATGTTCATTTGAACTTGGAAGGCTTTTTTGAAATGTTTCAGCACAATAACATTGGAAATATGGTTGTTTTGGGTTGGAAGGATGTCTCAGCACCCTTTGTCACATATCAAGGATACTTGGACAGAAATCAAATGTACCAACAAATGCATAATAATTCAATTGGAGTGATCCCATTCAAGAAACATTGGTTTCATCGTTACATTAGTCCAAACAAGGCATATGAATATGCTCATGCAGGTTTATTGGTAATGTATACTTCGGATTTAACGCCAATCTCCGACCACTTGCAAGGACACTGTATACCCTTTGAAGATTATGAGGATTTAAAAAATCAGTTACATGAGCTAGCAAATGATTTAGAATCTCTGTATTCAAAAAGAATTAATAGTTATAGATTTGCTCATACTAATTTGCTATGGGAAAATTTTGAAAATAACATTTATGAATCTTATAAGGCTTGTTGATTGTGTGAATATCTTGGCAGTAATTCTGACCTCTTATAATAATTGGTTAATCGAAGGTTAAGCATAATCAAAGATATGAGTTTGAATCTCACCTTATTTTTAATTCGATGTCCATAAAGATGAAAATTCCCAACTTTAATAACAAGGCTTCGAGTTCCTTCTCTGGGTGTTCATTCCAATATGGATAAATAGATTTTATTCAACTTTGAATCGTATCCCCACTCCCCAAACTAAATGATTCTTTATATAGTAATGGCATCCTTTCTTAACATCATTTGAACTTTTCAAGGCAATCATTTTAGATCAAGATTTTATTCAACTTTGGACCATGTCCAACCGGATGACGGTCAGTAATAATTAAGCGCTTCATATTAAATACCACTCAAGGATGTTTATGAAGAATAAATTCAACTACATGAAACTATTAAAATCAATAAAATAATTCTCTCTGTAATTCATACCGCACTGGCCTTATATGGAAATTAAGAAGAATGATTATGGCCTAAATGTCGACCGAAACACTTGTTACGATTTTTATTCGTTGGTGATTATTCATAAATGTTGAAAAGCGGTTCATATCCTCTTGCATAGATGGTATAATGGTCGATACTGTTTACTTGTTCAGGCACTGAATAATGAAATCCTGAGAATAAATCTACTGAGAATGGGGAATTATCACCTGGGGGAAGTGATTCAACTAAAGGTCTTCCTTGACTCAATCCAATAAAGGAATCATCTTTGTCAAAAAATACAGCGTATATGGATATAGAAGCTTGTTCGCTTGTAGAATTATTTGTGACAGTTCCTGTTATTTGAAACGATTCTGCACGAAGTCTAACATCTGTTAGAGTAAGATTTTCACTCTTGCCTATCGTAGCTTCAGGGGTAGTAGTATTTGAAGCTGTATCAACATTTTTAGTCGTCGTAGCAGTATCAAGCGATTGTCCGTAAGCAAGAGGGATTGTTAGAATGAAAACAAGAGATGATATTACATTTAAAAGGATTTGATACATAGTCTTTCTGATTGGAAGATACTTATTAAATTTTATTTGAAGGTGAATCTAAATCAGGAAACCTTTGAGAATATAATTAAACCGCAGCAAAGATGAACTCGACTTTGTTTTTAACTTTTTGAATCATACGATTATTAATTTTATATTGCTATGATGATAATTTCATCCTGAAAATTCATAATAGGTAAAAATTAAAAGTAGAGTTAAACTTCGTCCAATGTAAGTGTTTCATAATCTGCTTTAGCAAGTTAATTATCGATTAAAAGACAATGTCCTATCTTGCTTAGTTGTTTCAGATTTTGATTTTATCAATGGACTGTCAGTTATTTTCAAAACACATGATTTGGATTCCTTTGGGTAGATAGGAAATTCGCAGTTACTGGTATCAATATAGTCAACATTACCCGAGGTTCTTATTCCTATTAGTCCTGGAGCCTGGAGAGCGTGAAGTGTGCCTGATGGCGAAGCTTCAATACAATAAGGATTTCCTTCAACCTCATTTGGATTGGATGTGAAAACGCAAATTTCAACAGGCTTGTTAGAATTAGACTCGGAATAAACGGAAAGATATGCCAATTTATCTTCGATTTTGCTCGGTATATTTTCTGAATCAAGAGGCATTAGAGGGTTTGTATCTGACTGATTTGCAATTCCTTCTGTTTGAGCATTTCCAACGCCAGGAGTAAGGGACCCAGTCAAACTAACAGAGTCATTGGGGATAGTTGACTCTGCCTGTTTAGAACCGGGCTTAAACAGACCCGCAGGATTAGAGGATTGTATAGGATTGCTTAATTCTGTATGAGCCTTTGGCTCAAGTGATGAGCCCTGTCTTTTGACATTTCCCGATCCAGGAGTCAGTGGTCCATCTGGATTATTGGATGGACTGGAAATGTCTGAGGTTGATTGTCCCTCCCCGGGGGCAAAAGAGGTTTCAGGATTGGTATCTAGTATAGCAGCTCCTTGTCTGATTGGGGGAGAAAAATTATAAAAATATGGTTTACTAGGGTCAAATGAAAACGAAGGAATGTCGGAATTTTTTTGTCCAGAACCGGGTTTAAACTGACCTGTTGGGCTAAAGGATTTTGTAGTAGTTTCGGTATTTGGAGTGTTGGTCATGGTCGCAGTAGTAGCGTCACTATCGGTTTTTGGCCCAGTAAAAGTTTTTTGGACTGACTTGCTATCAAAATTCGGTTGTGGTTGTAAACGTTGTTCTTCAATTATAGAAAAACCCGTGGATGTTTGTGATGGTAATTCGACTGGACATCCTTTGGGAATCCCATCTTGTCCTACACTATCAGTAGATCGACAGGGATACCGGCATCCATCTTCGCCTATGTAGGTAGGAACGTTGGATAAGTTACCTGAGTCTGGACATTCATTGGTTTGGTTGGGCGATGAGGATACTTCGTTATTGTTTTCCTCATCACTATTACTTTCTTGTGTATCTTCAGTGTCGGTAGTCACTTGTGATGTTCCTGACTCTTGCTTATCACCTGAAGAATCATTATTCTCATCAGAAGAGGAAGTTGAATCGTCTTGGACTTCTTGAGTAGTAGCTAATACCAGGTTTTGAGAAAACATCTGAGATTGTACAACGGTAGGGGTAATCAGAATTAGTAAGATTGTCACAGTCAAAATTGAAAATATGTGGCTATTCTTCAATATAAAATAGACCTAAAGTGTAAATATAATAGCTATTGAAAATTATGACTTTTAGATCGAGCAGAATAATGTTAGAATAAATCCTTTTTTGAGGCCGTGGTGGAATTTATTTATTTTTGTTAACTGCATTTTAGTATCATGTGATTTTTTATTTCAAAAATCTTGGCTCTAAGTGGTTTGCAAATTATAGTATATAATTTCTTGTAA
>QCWC01000246.1 GCA_013114705.1 Candidatus Nitrosocosmicus sp.
CAAATATGACGCCACCACTGGAGAATTTTTGAGCATATTAATCAAAGACGATGGAGTTATGAAAAAACCACAAACAATCATAGAAAGCCTAGATGGTAATTTGTATGTAATAAGTTCCGGCACAAATGAAATTTTACAGTATGATATAGATAAAGACATTCTAACAAAAATTGTCACCGATAAAAGTGGTGGATTGTATAAGCCAAAAGATATGGAATTTAACGATAGAGGAGATCTTTGTGTGAATAGCCTTATTTCAAATAATATTTACTGTTATAACAGTGAAAATGGAAAAATTTCAAGTAGGGTTGATATCTCATTTAATAAAGGTTTACCAGCAAAACCACATTCAGAATTTAGTCCTGATGGAGAAATTTTTGCTAGTAATACTCTATCGAATAAGATATCAGTGTATGACAGAAATACTGGGTTTTTTTCCAAAATAATTATCAGTGGAGAAGATACACCACTACAAAATCCAAGAAATTTAGTCTACGGTCCTGATGGTAACCTCTATGTAAGTAGTAACAACAATAATCAAATTATCAGAATAGATGGTAAATCTGGAAAGTTTATGGATGTTTTTGTGGAGCCAATAAACAGTGGGTTAGCTGCACCTCAGGGTTTGGCTTTTCATAATGGTTCACTTTATGTTAGCAGTAATGAAAATCATCGCGTATTACGGTATGATCAGATAACTGGAAAGTTTATTGATGAATTCATTAAATCTCGTAGTGGTGGATTGATCACACCACGCGGTCTAGTATTTGATGAGATGAATCATCTTTATGTCAGCAGTAATGAAAATAGTAAAATTTTACGTTATGATAGTGTGACAGGTAAATTTGATAAAGAAATTGCAAGTGGAGGAATTCTTTCTCGTCCTGTAGGATTGGCTTTTGACAATAATGGAAATCTTTTAGTTAGCAGTTCCGGGAATAATCAGATACTATCATATGATGTAAAGTCTTCAAATCCAAAACCAACTATAATAATATCAGACGAGTCCATTGTACCTCAAGAACTGGTATTTGATAATAACGCCAATAGTCTTTACATTAGTAGTGATAGCAACAATCGAATTCTAAAGTATGATTTTGACTCAAAAATAATTAATGAGGTAGATGAAATAACAAAGGCGGGACTACTTGAAAAACCATATGGACTGACTGTCAAAGATAATGAATTGTTCATTTCAAATGGGCTTTCTGATGAAATTCTAAAATACGATATTACAAAGAAGAGTCTCCAATCATTTAATTTTGGAAGCATAGGAGTTTTAGGTCCATCAGGTCTCACATTTGGACCTGATAAAAACATCTACGTGATAAGTAGCAAAACTCATGAAATATTTCGTTATAATGCAAATAGTGGCGGATTGGTAGGAATATTTGCTACATTTCCATATGTAGACAATACAAATTCAACTCGTTTATCTGATGGTCAATTACAAGATTTAGTTTTTAGTCCGGATGGAAAATACATGTATGTTAGTAGCATATTCACAAATGAAATTTTACGCTTTGATGGACAAACAGGCAAATTCATCGACGTATTCATAGATAAGACTGAAAGTAGAATACATCCACAAAATTTAGTTTTTAGTCCGGATGGAAAATCACTATATGTTAATAATTATGAAACAGGTTCTATTTTTGTATATAATACAACAACAGGTCATTTGATAAATACAATTCCAAGTAAAAATCAAGATTTAGCATCAGATGTAAAAAACATGAAATTTGGTAAAAATGGAGATATCTATATCACAGATAATTACTACGAACAGATATTTCGATTTAATCCAAATACAGGAATTTTCATAGACGAATTTGATCCTGGTGGAATTGAACTTGGAAAACTAGAACAAAATATATTAAAAAAAAAATACCTATTAAACAATATCAATACCACAAAATATGACACCATAGTGGTCTATGATCAATTTTTGGAAAAACCCTTTGCAACTATCACGTTAGAAGATAATCTTCTTGGAAATTTACCCATACCAGTAGTTCGCGATATGTTGATGGGAAATATTGGAATTGTGGAAGAACCTGTTTTCAAATCAAAACCTACCGAAAAGTGGTCAGGTTATTTTATGGGATTAAACGAGATCCCAACAATAGGTCAAGTAAAAGTAGAACAATCAGAAGACATTGCTATTATTACTCTGGAAGTTTTTGAAATGAGATACAAACATGATAAATATGTGTCTTTTAATTCAGACACTGGAATAACCAAAGGACCAAAAATAGCTGTTTGCCTTACAGATGGAAAGGCAAACACATGTAATGATAAACAAAACTCAGTAATACCATTAGGCATTTTAACAGCAAATGTCGGAGATCAGGTATACGTGGTAAGAAATGCAAATCTAGAAAAATTCAACACGGTTTTACTTTTTGATAACGTTTTAGGCGAAAAATTTTCAGAGACGCAACTACGACATGCCCCAATTCTAAGATTGTCTCCACAACTATTCCTAGATTGGACACTATATCAATTCCCGTCATTTCCGCTACTTCTCTTAACATTTATTGCATTTCCACTGACCTTTGATTACGTTAGAACTATTTTTAAAATAATTTTTCTGTCAATATATTTTACAAAAAAAGGAAAAAGACAAAAAAAGCCCAAGATGTCAACAAAGAAAAAAATTACAATAATGATACCTGCACACAATGAAGAAGCAGGAATAAAAGCGTCAATTGAAGCTGCACTAAAGACAAAATATAAGAACAAAGAAATCATTGTGATTGATGACGGATCTACAGACAACACATATCAAATTGCAAAAATGTTTTCTGAAAAGGGTTTAATCAAACTACTTCACAGAAAACAAGCCAGTGGTTCTAAAGCAGCAGCATTGAATTATGGATTTATGTACGCTACAGGTGATCTGATACTATGTATGGATGGCGATACTCTTCTCGTAGAAGATTCTTTGCAGAATGCTGTAGGATACTTTGATGATGAAGAAGTAAAAGCTGTATCAGGTAATGTAAAAATTCTTAGCGGAGATGAAGACGTTACAAACACATTAACCAATGCTCAGAAATATGAGTACCTAATAGCCATTGAATTAGGAAGAAGCTTCACATCTGCACTAAATATTTTACTTGTCATATCTGGGGCATTCGGTATTTTTAGAAGAGATATCTTTAGCAATACGGGTAAATTCGATAAAGATACAATTACAGAAGACTTCGATCTTACACTAAAGATAAGAAAAACAAAAGGAAAAATTCCGTTTATCAGAGATTCGATTGCAAGAACATATTGTCCTAATAATTGGAAGGCATGGATAAAACAAAGACGAAGATGGGCTCATGGGCAGATGCAGACTTTAAAAAAACATAAAGATTTGATGTTAAGTTCAAAATTTACACGCAGAGATCGTATTGCTATGTTTGATATGTGGGCATTGGACATAATCATGAACTTTCTCTTTGTGATTTATTTAATTATACTTATACCAGTTTCAATAATAATGATTGTCTATGGCAATATTCATATTTTAGTTAACCTAATTTCTCTGATACTTATAACATATCTAATTTCAGAAACAGTAATTTTTATGTCAGCG
>QCWC01000017.1:0-374 GCA_013114705.1 Candidatus Nitrosocosmicus sp.
TTCTGTAACAAGTCCATTGAAAAAGATCAGCACTCAAGAAGAGAATCCTCAAAAGCAAATTGATGTGGCAAATGCTGATACGGCTACCTCGTCTGAACTTGATTCCACACCCGATTCCTCAACCTCTGCTCTAGCAAGTCCTTCCAATAGACTAGACGGAGAGAGAAAAGAGAATTCATCAGACTCTTTTCCTATTGGACCTGCTCCACAATTGAATGAAGGTGACAATGATAATGAGTCAAATCTCTCGGACATGATCAAAAATAACCTCGATAAATTATTATATTCAGACTATCCCAAGGATTCAACTAGCGATGAGAGCAGTAGCGATGAGAGCAGTAGCGATGAGAGCAGTAGCGATGAGAGCAGTAGCG
>QCWC01000017.1:379-19812 GCA_013114705.1 Candidatus Nitrosocosmicus sp.
TAGCGATGAGAGCAGTAGCGATGAGAGCAGTAGCGATGAGAGCAGTAGCGATGAGAGCAGTAGCGATGAGAGCAGTAGCGATGAGAGCAATACTAAACTAGAAGAATTGCAATTGATGATAAGTAATGTATTCTCTTAATTCAACGCGCTCATCATTCTTATTTTGAATTGATTAAACATTCTAAAATTTTAAACATATTTCTTACTTCTTCTGAGGGGCCTTTAATATCTAATTTGATGCCGCCATTGATTGATATTTTTGCTAAGTTTATCAAACCTCCTCTTTCTTTATACTCCAATCCTTCTAATCTCTCTATTTTTTCGCATACTACATCTTCAGACTTGTTAATTATTCCCCGTTCCCTGTATAACACAATTCTCTTATTTGTAATAAAAAGATCATATTTCTTGTTAGCATACTCAATATCTCTGCGACAAATGAATTTGACTTGTTCTTCTGGTACCAAGAAATCTCTTAATGGCATTTAACAAGTTCTGTGGCTCTGACTATATATTGAATCAGGTTTAGGCTTTTAACCTGTTTAGTAATTAAATTTTAGCTACGCCGTGAAAGAAAAGAACTGGGAATAAATGGGCTTTTTAAAGAGGTTCTGACCATCATCATGTATCTCCACTCTCTTTCCATAGCTATTGAAATCCCAATTCTGGCGGTTCTGTTTACTGTGAATTTATACTTTTTATTTGGCGAAGCATTTTCTTCAATGTAAAGAAATTTGTTATTCTTGTTATCTACGAGATTCAAAGTATTGTGTTTTTTAGTAATCCGCAGAGCTTGTGTCAGTCTTCCTGGACCTGTAGTTAAATCTAGAACATTATTTGTCCTTCTGAAAATTTTCATCAAACCAATCCCTTCTATGGGTTCAACGGATCGGATGAGGACTGCACCGGCAGGTTCGTTTCGACATTTGGCCACAACATTCAAACAGTAATGATTACCATAAATAAAATAGACATAAGCTATACCTACCTGTCCAAACATAGCTTGATTTCTGGCAGTTTTCCCTTTGAATGCATGACTAGCAGGATCGTCTTTATACCCATATGCTTCAGTTTCGGTAATTATCCCACTTAATCTGTAATAATTTCCAAAAAAACAAACATATCTAACGAGCATTTTACCAATCAATGATTGAGCTACTCTGTGTGTCTCATCCTCAAAAAATGATTTTTCGAGCCTCAAATATTGTGTTAAAGTAATATAAGGTTACTATATTTTTTTACCTATGGAACACAGAATAAAAGATATATCATTATCAGATAAAGGTAAAAAAAAGATTGATTGGGCAGAATCACACATGCCTGTGTTATTGTCTTTAAAGAAAAAATATGAAGAATCAAAGCCATTAAAAGAGCTCGTGGTTGGCGGTTGCTTGCACGTAACAAAAGAAACTGCGGTTTTGACCAAAACTCTTGCAGCAGCGGGCGCAACTGTGGCATGGTCTGGGTGCAACCCTCTGAGCACAAATGATGACATTGCAGCATCATTAGTGAAGGACGAAGGTTTATCTGTTTTTGCAAGTCGTGGGGTATCGAATAAAGAATATTATGATGATATTTACTCTGTTTTAAAGTTCAATCCTGATATCACTATCGATGATGGGGCTGATTTAACTATCGAATTTCATAAAACTCTAGACAAGTACGGAAAAAATATCATCGGTGGTACAGAAGAGACAACTACCGGAGTGCAAAGGTTAAAGGCACTAGAAACTAATTCTAAGCTGGGGTATCCTATAGTCGCTGTTAATGACGCGGAAACTAAACATGATTTTGACAACGTTTACGGTACCGGCCAATCTGCATTGGACGGAATAATTAGAGCAACTAATGTGTTACTTTCAGGAAAGACTGTTGTAGTAGCAGGTTACGGTCATGTAGGGCGAGGGATAGCAAGTAGAGCAAGGGGCCATGGTGCATCTGTTGTAATAACAGAAATAGATCCCATAAATGCTCTAAAGGCAAGAATGGATGGATTCATTGTAAAACCAATGGAGGCGGCGGCTTCAATGGGCGACGTATTTATTACTTCGACTGGATGCAAAGATGTTATAACTGGAATACATGTTGAAAAAATGAAAGATGGTGTGTTGCTTGCAAATGCTGGCCATTTTAATGTAGAAATTTCAATTGATGATATTAAAGGAATTGCCCAGGATTCAAAGATGATAAATGAGAATGTAGAGCAATTTCTTTTGAAAAACAATACCAAGGTAAATTTGATAGGTGAAGGAAGATTGGTTAATCTGGTTGCTGCAGAAGGCCATCCTTCTGAGGTAATGGACATGAGTTTTGCAAATCAATTCTTGTCAGTATTGCACATTTTAAAGAACAAGGGAAACCTTGAAAATAAAATATACAAGATAGACAGAGACCAAGACCTATTTATTGCCAGTCTCAAGCTGGAATCCATGGGAATAGATATCGACAAATTGTCCGAAAGTCAAAATAAATATCTTAATGAATACGGAGAAGGTACCTGATTCACTTCAAATAAAAACATTTATTTTTTTTCAGTCATTTTGTATCGTTTTATCTCCTGAATAGGATTTCACGGCCAAAAGTTAATTAATCTTTTAGGTTCTCACTTAAGGAGAATTCTATAAAGGATGGGTAGTCTAGTCTGGTTAGGATACCTGTCTCACACACAGGTGGTCGAGAGTTCGAATCTCTCCTCATCCATCAACCAATGGTGTAATTAGAAAATTTTGTCAAGTAAAAAGTAACATTAGGATGTATACTACAAAAGTGATCGCAAGAAATATCTTTGTAACTTGAAATGACTTCTCCAAAGCATTAGAATAGTCATCAAATTGGTCAGTTCCCATTACCATGACTTGGCTTTCTGTCTTGAGAATGTCAAATTTTGCCTGACTGAGATGACTCTTAGCATATGCAGCCAACTGGTTAAAGACATTAATGATTTGAGATTCAGATGTGATATCCCCAAGAGTATAGTAGCCTTTTGTATTTCTTTTTCCAGATGTTGCATGAGTATCAGATGTACAAATCTCTATAATTTTAAATCCTTGACTTTCTAAAGACATTGCGATTTTTTCACGAATTCCATTTTTCATATTGTTTGAATCGATCCAACAAAGCAAGTAGTCTTCATTTTTTATAGAAAGTACAAGTGTTCCAAATTGCCCTTTGCCTAAATCTGGCACATTAAACAAATTTTTACTTTGTTGATCATTAATTTGAAAACTATTGGCATATCCTATCTTAAATTCATACTGAACACTTTCCTTTAAATTTCCGAGGCATTCTTTGCCTATGTTAATCAATGTCCTAATGTCCTTTTCTTCTATTTTTACTCCAAGTGAATTATGAGCATCGATTATCATAATTTGGTCAAATCCGATCTCTTGAGCAAACTTCTCCAGTTCTGTTTTTACTTCCAAGGGTATGTCTTCCATACCAGATGGAGATTTTGAGAATAGAATTATGACATTCTTCCCCAAAGCAAATCCACTGCAATTACAATCATTTCTAGTAATTGTAATTGGAACTGAGCACTTGGCTCCTGTCTCAAGATGCTTGACTTGGTTTAAAGATTTTAGATACTTTTCTACCTCTTTTTTAGAGGGTATATTAAGTGAATGGTCTGAAATACTGTGCATTACCATAGCCGAATTTGAGTAAAATTTGAATATATCAAATGGTAAATTGCTTCCACCAATTGGATTAAACGGACCTGGATGTAACTCAGGTAAAACTAAAGAAACTTCCTTTTTATGCTCTGGTTTAAACTTTATTATTAGGGTATTAACCACTTTCGGACTTGCCTTGGCTTCAGCAATTTTTTCCATTTCATCAGACTTGTTTTCCGTCCAGGCAATTAAGAAGGCTTGCAAGATTTTGAACGCGCTAGTAAAGTTAGGTCTTCCTATCCTATCAACTACAACAGTCCACATTACTCCTATAAACAGGATTACAGATCCAAACAAGTAAACCGCAAAATTGGTATAAAAAATATGATTAAAATAAAAAAAGGAAAATAAAATAAAGATAATTAATGGCTGTATAAACGAAATAGGTATAGTCCGTTTTAACGAAGCCCCAAAAACGGATACAAAGATACCGATTCGAAGACCTATTGCCATAAACATACCCTGCAAAACGAAATTGATGTTAAGACTATTTGTATTAATTATGAATTCTGAAATAAATCCGCCAATTACTGTTAATGTCCACAGCAGATTTGCAAATGCCGACACATGCAATACTTTAGAAAATCTATTTAGTGGAGTGCCTCTGAGAGATAGATAATCAAAAATTAGCGTAACAGAGAATACCGCCGCTATTATGGGAAAACTTACTAAGAAATCGGTTAGCGTATGGGGTGTTATAATGAAATTTATTAAAGCAACATTAGTGATTAGGCTTAAAATCGATATTAAATATGAAAACTTTTCTGAAGAAGGGTTAATGTTTGTAAAAAGCCATCTTTTATGAAGACTGGAAACGCTATCGGATTCAAAATTACTCATTAATAGTCAAAAAAATTAGACTGGCACCAAAATTTTTATTGCTATGGATATTGCAATTAATGCTCCTGCTATACCTAAAATAATTTCTGGCTTTACCTTAATTCCTTTAGTCTCGTCCTCAAAGAACCTTAATAAACCCGCACTAGAAGCAGGAAGCGGTGCGTTCTTTTTCGCCTTCTTACTCATATCTAAAAATCCTTACATTGGAAATAAATACATTACTGTCCTAAAACAATTTCTGTTTACATTTTGATTCCAAAACCATTAATAAAGAATTTTAGATTCCTATTTTAGCTTGAGAAAATTGCAAATTGGGGTGATCGGTTACAATAAGAGTAGCTCGATTCAAATAAGTCAGACTACTCTTAGTTTAGCCTACGAAGTCGGAAAAAATATAGCTAAGAGGAACGCGATTTTAATTAGCGGGGGACTAGGGGGTGTTATGGAGTCATCATGCAAAGGAGCTAAAGATCAAGGTGGTTTTACGATTGGAATAATTCCTCACGAGGATTTCAGTCAAGCAAACGATTATTGTGATGCTGTAATATGTACTGGAATAGGCATGTCTAGAGATTTCATTGTGGCCAACTCCTCAGATGGTATTATTTCAGTTGGAGGTGGTGTAGGTACTCTTATTGAATTATGTGTAGGATACATGACAAAAAAACCGATGGTTGCAATAAAGAATAGCGGTGGGGTATCCGATATATATGGTGGCAAATTTTTGGATGAACGAAATAGAATACTGATTGAAACTAGGAAAGACCCCGTCAGTGCGGTGGAGTATATATTGTCAAAGACTCGCACTAGGTCATCATTTTGAAAATAACAGGGAATATGTTAATTGATTTAGTAAAGTTACTTGTTTAGTTTAGGTTGCGAAATAAAAATAAGGTACCCATTAGATGGACTAATAGAAGTCCACATTATTTTCATTTGATATTTTCCAAATATTTATTTGGGCGATAAAAACTGCCCTGCTGCATTTCTATCTCTCTAAGTCTATTTATAACTTTGGACGTATTGAGGTTCTTTACTAATTCAAAAATTTCAGTCTTTAAACCCATTCCTAACTTTAAGGCAGTATTTAGGTCTTCTAAAGTACAAACTTTATTCTCTATTAGCCAAGCTGCATTATTTGCAGCTACACCTAATATTGATAAAGGATCATACTGAGATGACTTTTCTTGGGTTAAATTTACTCTTTCATAGTTGTTGTCCTTATATTCGTAAAAACCTTTGCCGGTTTTTTGACCCAATTGATTGTTATCATACAGCTCTTTTATTTTGGGATGCATTAATAATACATTCTTGTCTCTCAAGTTCATTTCGTAAGATGCCTTGTAAACTACATCTAAGCCAGTATAATCTGCTAATTCAAAAATTCCCATAGGAAAATCTAGTTTAAACTTTACGGCTGAGTCTATTACGTCCATAGAAACTCTATCTCTATCCAATGAAAACAATGCCTCATGCACAAGTGGTATGAATATTCTGTTCACAATAAATCCTGAGACATCTTTCTGACAAATGACTGGGTGTTTATTTAGGCTCTGAACATAATGTGTTAATTCTTGCACAACTTTTGGATTAGTTTGTGTTCCGGGGATTACTTCTACTAATTTCATTAATTGTGGTGGATTGAAGAAGTGGACGCCAATAAAGTTCTGTGGACGGGTAGTCAACTTGCTTAATTCGGTTATGGGCAATGTACTTGTATTTGATGCAAATATGACATCGTCTTGTACCATGCCATTTAATTCATTATACACTTTTTCCTTTAATTTAAAATCCTCAGGTACTGCTTCAATGACAAGATCAGTATTGCTTGTAGCAGCTCGTAAGTCTACAACTGGAGTAATGCTACTATATATGGTATCTACTTCGTTGGCAGTTATCTTGTTCTTTTCAGACAATTTCTGAAGAGACCATTTTATCTTTTCCATCGCTTTGTCCAAAAATTTTTGTTCTATATCGCGAAGAAAAACCTTGTAACCGGCCATGGCAGATACTTGCGCTATTCCATGTCCCATGATCCCTGAACCTAATATTGTAATATTTTTTATCGTCATACTCTGGGTTACGTATGAATCAAAATATACCTTTTGTTTTTGACAAAGCGCTGATTACATCACTTAAATGAATCTGTAATCTTGGTTTGTTTTGTACCCTTTCTTGTAGCCTTATTGGTTTTGGTACCCACTGCCTTGTCCACCATTCTTAAAATGTTGTTGTCTTTGGTTTCTTTGGCATAAACCAAGTAAATTGAAGCACTTTTCTTTTCAGCGGTTTTTCTTATGACTCTACCTATGCGTTGCGCAATCTGATTAATGTTAGATGTATTTGACAGTATTATTGCGATTCCAACTTGTGGAATATCAAATCCGATCTCTAGGGTGTGTACAGAAAGTAATGGAAAAAATTCCGTTCCCCATTTTTCTAAAATCAATTTTCTTTCTTTTGTCTTTATTTTTGAATGAATTATTTCGGACTTGATATTTTTGGTTAATAGTATTTCCCTTAATTTTGTTATCGATTCTATGGTTTCGCTAAAAACCATTAGCTTTTCATCTCTGTGTTTTTCTATTATTGTAACGGCGCGGTCCAATTTTCTCCTAGATGAGTTAAGAAGATCCTTCCTGATTTTTACTTGATTAAACCATTCCTTGGCATACTTTGCTCTCATCCCCCCTTGATAGAGTATTTTTGATATGACACTTGGATCATACGCATTAAGTTTATATGAAATATTTCTAATCGTTTCACTTGTTTTTCTATAAATTTCTCGTTCTTCACTAGTTAGAGTAACTTCCAGAGTAATAATCTCTGGTTTCGCTAATCTGCCATCATCAACGGCTTCCTTGATCAAGTATTTCTTGACAGGGGGGATTATCTCAATTATCTCTTTATATCTGGGATCAAGTTCGTTTATGGTAGCTGTCAAACCTAGAATCCGTCTACTTGGATTTGAAGTAATGACTTTAAATAGGTTCTTGAATGAAAATGCAGTGTTACTTAAAAGATGAACTTCATCGAGGATTACCATCTTAGAATCTTCGATAAGTTGATGGTTATTTACAGTACTTTGATAGGTGGATATAGTAATCTCCCTGTGATTCTTCTTCTCCCCGTAAAAGGCTCCTATCGATTCAGGTGGGATATTATACTTTTGAAGTCTGATAATGTTTTGCTCTATCAATACAATCCTGGGAACCAAAAATAAAATATTATAGGTTTCCGTATTGGCTGGAATATTATTCTTATTGACTGTATCAAGCAGGGATGCCCTCCTAGCACTCTCAAAGGCTATTTCCGTTTTTCCTGTACCAGTAGAATAGATAACTGAACCCCTGCATCCTTTATTTATCCACGATTCAACAGCGGACAATTGATCCGGCTTAAGTGGAAAGGGAAATTTTAATGAGCCTATTGCAGAGGACATATATGAAATTGAAGTTGTTATTTTTATATAATCTTTCCACAGCCAATTTCCAAGAGTGACTTTTATTCTAGCCACTTTTATGAAGATAAATCGAATTAACCAATTGGTTTTGTAAGACACCTTAGTGCAACAGCAGCTTTGTTGACTAACTTAGTTCTAGGATAAAATGTGAAGTTGGTGAAAAATTCCAATAATTTGAAATTATTGGAATTTCTTCTTTCAGAATATTTGATTTGTGACTAGAAGATAGTTTCTTGCACATTTAAAACTACAGATTATGTGGAATATTCAAGGAAGGCTTAATAATAGGATTTAGGTATATTCAGGAATAATAGATGGCTGTAATATGCAAAAAATGTGGCCTACCTGATGATTTGTGTGCATGCGGAGAGTTAGATAAAGAAGATACCCGAATTGTTGTAAGATTGGAAACTCGACGATTTTCAAAAACAACTACTATGATCGAGGGATTAGATCCGAAGATTAATGATATTCACACAATGGTAAAGGAATTAAAAAGCAGACTGGCCTGCGGCGGAACAGCTAAGGATGGTTTTATCCTTTTGCAAGGAGATCATCGTGATATTGTAAAAAATTATTTAGTTGTTAAGGGATTTAACGAATCTTCGATTGAAGTAATGTAGAAAATTGAGTATGGTCTTTTGTCTATTACAAATTCTCTGAATAGAACTATTGAAAAAACTAAAGTTGCCCTTATTTTCTTCATGGTTATTGTAACTGGGATTTCATTTGGAATTGGACTTTATCTTGTTTTCTTTACAAATCTAGAAGGTGAAATAAATTGGACCGACGAGGTACATCTTGATTTTTTACTACTTGGTATTTTTGGTTTCCAAACTATTTATTTCAATCTTGGACTAACGTTCCTACTATTCTGGTTTGTTTATTTGACTTGTTATGTCTATTGCTTTCTCAAACCTATTTCACTCAGGGAGTTACCGTTTTTAAGAGCTAGAACTCACTCAGATTTTGTAAATACCCAAATTAAACAAAAGGATGGTAATGGTACGTCTGTCAATTATCTTATGATTACGTTATCTTGGTTTTCTGCTTACTTTGTATTATCGATATTGATAGACATAGTTCAGCAAATTTTTGGAGTAAAGTTGGGTAATCCATTGACAGATAACCCTTTACTCTCGTTCTTTTACCTGTCAACAGCTCCTCTAAATGAAGAGATTTTTTTTAGAGTTATACTGATGGGATTACCCCTGTTCCTCATCTTTGTTCCACTAGGTAAAGGCCAATTTTTGTCTACTTTGAATCATCCATATTTGAGTATTCAACATTACAAGAAAAAGCATACAACTTTCGGTATATTTATTGTAATAGTTCTCAGCTCGTTTGTCTTTGGATTGTCACATGTAATTTTTGGAGGAGGTTATGAAATAGGCAAAATAACACAAGCTGCATTGGGCGGATTAATCATAGGCTGGGTATACTACAGATATGGGTTATCCTCTGCTATTACTTTTCACTGGATTTCTAACTATGTATTTTTTGCATATAGTATTCTTGGGTTTTATCTTTTTCAGACCCCATGGAATACAGAATCTGATAATGTATTACTTGGAATGGTATCAATAGGCTTTATTATTTTAGGGTTATTGTTTTTATATCAATTGTCTTGCAGAATGTTAAAGAAATATGTGGTTTAATGAATTTACCCAGATTAAAGTTTTAAATGAGTTTTTAAACCCTTGTATCGATTTCTAATGGTAACTTCTGTAACACCTGCTGCTTCAGCAACATCTTTTTGTGTCTTGTTTTCGCCGTTCATAACACATGCTACATACAATGCCGCAGCCGCTAATCCCATAGGATCTTTTCCTGCTGAAATTTTACCTTCTTCAGCCTTTTTTAATATTTCCAGTGCCTTTCTCTTAGTTTTTTCTGTTAAACCTGCCTTACTAGCAATCCTGGCGACACATTTTACTGGGTCTACTACAGGCATTTTAAGATCCAATTCTCTTATCAATAGCCTATAACATCTAGCCACATCTTTCTTCTTTATGTTACTGGCATTCGCAACGTCCTTTAAAGTTCTAGGTGTCTCTGTGTCTCTGCAAGCAGCATAAAGAGCGGCCGCTACAAGAGCCGAAATGGACCTGCCTCTAACCAAACCCTTCTCAAGTGCTTTTCTATAAACATAAGCGGCCTTCTCTATGACTGCATCACCCACTGCCAGTTTGTCTTTTAACCTATCAAGCTCACTAAATGCTTGTCTAAAGTTTCTATCGACTGGTTCATGAACTTGACTTCTGCTATCCCATGTTCTCAATCTTTCAATGGTACTTTTCATGGAAGCAGAGAGGGGTTTACCTGATGCATCTTTATCTACTGGTCCAATTATTGTAGCTAGGCCCATGTCGTGCATTGCCAAGGAGGTTGGAACTCCTGCTCTGCTTCGATCCTCATGTTCTTCCTTTGAGAATGCCCGCCATTCTGGTCCCGTTTCCTCTATTCTCTCAGTCACAACAAAACCGCAATTACCGCAGAACATTTCTCCGGTAGAATTATCGGTAACCATAGGACCTTTGCCACATCGTGGACATCGATCACCAAACATAGAAATATCTTTTACCAAATTATATCACCACAAAACTTATAAACTAATTCCACAAGTATTTATACCTTTCCTTACATATAAATATATCGGAAATTATCAAGATAGAATTTTAATATTTTGCCTTCGTTCTTTTTCTCCTTTCAGCTTTAGCATACTTCTTGCTTTCGCTGCGTTGAGAACTATACGCATGGGTTCTTTTAGTTGTCTTATTGGTCATGGGTTAGAGTAATTGATTATTATTTATATACTATGGTTTTCGAACTCGATAAAAATTTGTCAGAAAATCATTAATATAAAAGAAAATAATAAATTTATAATACTTGAATCCAACTATTCGTGATAAATGAAAAAATTTTTTTTTACTGCTTCTTTTCTTTTGTTAATTGGAATAATATTTCTATCATTACCGAGTAAGAGTGTCTTTTCAGTCGAAAACAAATCGGGCGGATATGCCGACCAGATCAAGTTCATTAAATTCTCAAATGAAAATGTTGCCTATCAGCAGGTTAGTAATGGTCAACTCGATGCATACTTTTTTCAAATCCCTTTGCAATTAGTTGAAATTGCCAAAAAAAACCCCAATCTCAAAGTTTACGAAAAGGAAGGGCTTTCTTATGGACTCTTGATTAATCCTTACAACTCTTCAAACTCGTTTAACCCATTTTCTATTAAAGAGGTCAGATTTGCATTGAACTTTCTAATCGATAGAAATTTCGTAGTCAACAATATTCTAAAGGGGTTCGGTGAGCCTATAGTAGAACCCTATGGTTCTACTTCTCCAGAATATCAAAACGTACTACCCATCATAGATCCACTAAAAATAAGATATGATGCTAAGTTTGCACAAAATATAATAAACGATACTATGTCGAAGGTCGGAGTTACTCCAGATTCAAACGGAAAGTATACAATCGAAGGAAAACCAGTAACCGTTAAAATCTTGATACGGAATGATGATCTCCTTCGAAAATCCTTTGGGGATTATGTGGCTGCAGAACTTGACAATATAGGATTTACCGTCAACAAAGAATATGGTGACTTGACAAAAGCTAATCGAATTGTATATGGCTCTGATCCCGCAAATTTAGAATGGAATTTGTATACAGAGTCGTTGATTTCAAATTCATTCCTGAGATACAACCCCGGTACCGTCACACAAATGTATGCACCTTGGTTTGGCAGCATGCCTGGGTCTCAAAACCCAGTTTTTTGGCAATACACTAATTCCACGATAGACAATTTGACTCAAAAATTAATATTCAATAATTTCACTTCTGAGTCCGAGAGAAACGAACTCTTACAAGAGGCAGAAGCCGTTGGGATTGAAGAAGCAGTAAGATTATTCTTTGCAAGATCATATGATCCGTATATTTCATCCTCACATATTAGTGGTCTAATTAATGACTATTCAGCTGGTATTGCTAATAAGCTGTCATTACTAAACGCTATGAAGAATAATGAAAATAACTCGACCTTGAATATAGGTATGATACAAATTTACCAGGGTGCATGGAATAATGTCAAGGGCTGTTCAGATTTTTACTGCCGAATTATATATTCACTAATAGCTGATTCTCCAACATTTTCTAATCCATATTCTGGTGACCCTGAACCGTTGAGAAACAAATGGAATAACGTAATTTCAAATGGTTACAATGACACTATCCCAGTTTCTGAAAAATCTATTCGCTGGAATCCTTTGAACCAAAGCTGGGAAACAAATATGGGTCTCAATAATACCGCTCTTACAAAAGTAACAATTACACCGCTATATTCTGAGTGGCATAACGGAGTTCCAATCGATAAGTATGACATGTTGTATTCTTATTATTTTCCGTACGAATGGTCAACTGATACAAAAGATGATGATTTGACATTTGACGCGGAGTATGCTAGTCTCGTTTTTCCAACTTTGTCGCTGATAAAGGGGATCGAATTTCATGAGAATGGTACACTCGATACATACGTTGACCTGTGGCATTATGACAAAAAACAAATCCCTCCCTACGGGACCCTTTGGCCGTCAGAACCTTGGGAAATAACTGCTGCTACAGAACGGTTAGTGACTGACAATAAGTTATCATACTCTAAAAGTGATGCAAACATTAAAGGAATAGATCAGTTATCTTTGAACTTGCCAATCCAATCAGAGTTAATAAGTGCAGAATTAACCAAGATGATAAATGAAAAATACATTCCCAATTCCTTAAAAGGAATCGTACCTTTAGATTATGTTCTTGATCGATATAACGCTTCTATCCAATGGATAAATAAACATCATCATGCTGTAATTGGTAATGGGCCATATTACCTAGATGAGTTTAATCCATCTGGTGGAGTAGTAACATTAAAGGCATTCAGGGATGACACTTATCCGATAAAGACGGGTCAATACTCAAAATTTACAAGTCCTCCTGAGCTAAGAGTTCAAAAGATTGATGTACCAAAATTTATAAGGATCGGTCAGCAATTCGATGTCGCCCTTGAGTTAAGTATCAAGAATTCTTCCAGTGATTCTAATCCTTTTAGCGGGTCTATTGATTATTTTGTGACAGATAGGAACAACAAGCTGGTTATTGCCGACGACGTAAAGGTAAATAATGTCAAAAATCATAGTTCCTCATCAAACAACTCAGAAGTTGGTCATAACTCGACAACCACTATAGATATCCATCTAAATTCCACCCAAACCTCTGAACTCACTCCCGGACCTTCAAAACTGAAACTCATTATTGCCACCCAAGACTCACCCAAGCCAAAAATTCATGAGAGTACTTTAATAGCTCGACCATGAGCTTGCTCTACCTTTTTAAGCGCGATCACTATGGTTCTTAGGTTATGACTATAATCCTTTACATACTAAAAAAGATCGTCATTCTCATTATAGTTTTGCTTATTACTATGTTACTAACAATTTTTCTCCTTGGTTCTACAATTGATAAGATTATGGTTGATAACATCCGCATGCAAGTAGTTAATTCCCTTTCTAATTCTCTGTCTGAAAGCCAGAAATTAAATCAATTCGATAACATGGAACAAAGGCAAAAATTCATTGATCAACAGATAGATCTCCAAATCAAGAGCTTAGGACTGGATGAACCTTGGTATTCGCCAAAAAAAATAATGAATACGCTTTTTCAAATACTTACTCTTAATCTTGGAAATTCAAGATTTTTTACTACTCATGATGGTTCGAGCAGTGTTAACGAATTAATAAAAGAAAAGCTTCCAAATACAATTTTATTATTTACTTCCTCTTCTTTGGCAGTAGTTGGATTGGGTATCGTGATTGGTTCCTACTTGGCTCGGAGGGAAGGTAGAATAACAGACAAATTCATTGCGGGGCTTGCTTCACTCAGCCTTAGTGTTCCTCCTTGGTGGTTTTCGATGATAATGATAGTAGTGTTCTCCTTTTTTCTTCAGATATTTCCAGCAAGATCTACGCCAGTAATCCCACCTGATTCTCCCGGATATTTTGCCTCTCTTTTATATCATATGGCTTTGCCATTTATAACAATCGTGCTAATCGGATTTGCATCTTCAATTTATTATGTAAAATACATAATTCTTCGTGTGATTGAAGAGGACTATATAAAAACACTGGGGGTAATAGGGATACCGCCCCGAAAAATATTATTGAAACATGCATTAAAAAATGCAAGTCCTCAACTAACGACTATGCTAGGTGTGGGACTTATTTCAACACTTGGAGGATCTATACTAATAGAGGAAATTTTTGATTGGCCTGGGATGGGCAATTTGTTTTACAACGCGATCCTTCAAAACGACTCACCCTTAATAATTGGATTGGTATATTTTTTTACCCTATTGTATTTAGCAACTCGTTTCGTCCTTGACCTCGCTCTTTCTGTACTTGATCCTAGGATAAGGACTGAAGATAATTAGGCAATTGGAATTGATACAAATGGTTAATAGAATAATCTTGATTTTAAAAAGTTACAAAGGAGGGATACTAGGTGTATCTCTTCTTTTGTTTTTGGTCATAATTACTTTTTATACTATCATAAATATTCCGGCTTCAGAACGATCAGAGTGGAATAATCCATCATATTGGATCAATTATCCCAAAAATGCTGCCCCGTATTGGACCAATTATTTTATGGAACTGTTTAATCAGAAATTACCAGAGCATAAAATATTTACCATGAATGATGCAATTGTAAGAAATTATTCTGAGGGTACAGATTATAAAATTGAAAACAGTACCTTCATCTATGATTATGATTTTGAAACATTTCCTCCTGCATTCAGTATACCTTATTCTATTCAAGTAGGTGACATCCCTCCCGCTGTGGAGATTTCTGTTAAGAGACCAGATGGTTTAGTGTTTGTTATATACTATAATTCATTAGAATCGTTGTCTAACGGTTTGGATGATACAAATGGTGCTAATGAACAGGATGAAATTCAATCCAATGGGGAAATTTTAATTGAGAGTCAGAATCCTACCGTTAAAGACGATGTCTCTACAAATGTTGTTTCACAGAGATTGTTTTCCTCGTCTAGAGAAATAACTGAAGCTCTTTCAGACTATACTAATTTATTCGATTTTTCGACTAATGGTCTACCTGCAGAAAAAATAATTTTTTCAGGTACTAAAAGTAATGTACCTTTACAAGGTAAATATGAATTTATATTTTCATTATATTCTTTTGATGACAACACTGACTTAAAGGATATACTATGGATAGTGGAAGGGAAAGTTTTTGGGGTATTGGGAACTGACGATTTTAGAAGGGATATTTCTTTTGGGATTCTGATTGGCACTCCGGTCGCTCTGCTAATTGGTGTAACTGTTGCAATAACATCTACGATCATCGGTCTATTTTATGGATTAATTAGTGGTTATAAGGGGGGTAGGACAGGAGGGTTTATGGTGATCATTATTGATATCTTCCTTTCGGTCCCAACCATGGTTCTTTTCATAATTCTATCTTTGAACTATGGAAAGAGTATTCTCTTCTTGATAGGACTTTTTATTTTATTTGGATGGCCCGGTTTAGCTTTAATTAATAGAACTTTTAGTGTACAAATAAAGAACTATCCTTATGTTGAAGCATCAAAATTGATGGGGGAATCCGATTTTAGGATTGTCATAAGGCATATTGTTCCACAATTGATACCGTTTACTTTGGCTAATTTTGCCTTGTCTGTTCCAGCTGCTATCTTGGGTGAAGCTGCTTTGAGTTTCTTGGGGTTTGGTGATCCGTCATTTCCTACATGGGGTCAAATGCTTCAGGACGCTCATTTTTCTTCCGCTGAGATCCTCGGATATTGGTGGTGGATAATCCCACCTGGTCTAATGATATCTATTACTAGTATGGCTTTTATCCTAATAGGTAGATCTCTAGAATCGAAAGCAAAATTTGATAAAAGGCGATGATTTGGATCATGTTTTTTTGACTAGCTCTATTTCTCTGCCCTGACTATCAAATGCACGAATATCTCGTTCCTCGTAAGGGTGTGAAATAATAATTGATACTAAACCATAAAAATGGTTCAAATCCTCAAGCGAAGGCTGGCTAGATCCACTGGGATGAGAGTGTGCAGTTCCTACATACTTTAAATCGAAGGGAAGCTCGTTAATCGGGAATCCTGAATAAAATGGACCATGCACGGAGAAAGGGGGAATAACTAAATTGTTTATAATAATTTCAGTTCTTCTTCTTTCACCTTCTAAAATTAATATTCCTTCATAAGGGTGATGCATCTTTGAATATGATATTATTCCATTTATTACATTGTTTGTAATTGTTACTATTTTTCCTTTATTATTTTTAGAGTCTGAATTTCTGTTGTCCCTATTTCTTTTCAAAAAGCCAAAATCCATATAATATCTATACCATCCTTTAATAAAAAATCCATATTTTTCTGTATCTAAACTTTTTTATTACCTATTATTGTTAAGTAGAAATTCTATGGTCTAATATTATTTGCTTTTCATCTTATTAATAAAATAACAATCTTTTAATATTTTTGGATAGCATTTAGCTTTAGTTTGCTTTACAAGGTTTTACTTATATTAATTTTATCTACTATTGTATTTATAGGAGCGAGTTTGATGGTCGCAAGTGCTCAGATACTTCCGCAAAATAATAGTCCAACCACTACTGGTTCTTCTTCACCTGCTCCAGTCGATAACCCTTATGGGATAAGAATAAACGAACCTTCTAAAGGGGAAACCATTTATATTAACGGTACAGAGTATTTTTACAGCTCAGGTAAAAAACTATCTCTTTCTGGAATTTCTGTTGCTGATAGTGGTAACTTGACGGGTTGTGACGTTTCTGTCGTAACAAATAACGTTTTTCCTTATCAGCCTGCGAATGGTACTGGATTACTTGGAATTAAAGATTTTTCAAAGTGGAGTTACACTTTTGGTACTAAATATGCCAACTTACACGAGGGCTCCAATAAGATTACATCAAAATTGACCTGTGAAGGTGGTAATGCAAAGGCTTACTATACTGTTAATGTTACTGGTGTCAAATCCAATGGAACTTTCACTGAATTATCGCAAACCATAAATACGGATCTCTCGGCATTGTCAGTCGAAATCCTTTCTCCATCAAATGGCGAATCAGTACATACTGACAGCCCCATTGAAGTAAATGGTAGTTCAAACTATCCACAAAACTATGACTGTGAAGTTCTTTTATCGGCAGGAAAGTCTGATGGTGTAATAGCACCCACTAGTTCTAATGATCCCAACTTTAAGAAAACACAGGCAAAAGGTGTAAATGGTTCTTTGGACTATAGGAGTTGGAGTATAGTACTGGAGCCGGGTAGTACCAACCTCAAGAACGGCTCGCAACCATTGACAGCCAAATTGCAGTGTTACTCTCCCTTTTCTTCTGTTAAATTTGCAAATGTAAATGTAGATGCAATTTTACCAAAGCCTGCTGAATTGAAGACCATGGATGTAAGTATAGACAAAGCTGGAGAAGGTCTTAATCAACGGATCATCATTGGGACAAACGATGCAATTAATAAAGATGCTTTGGAAAGTGCGACTATAACGGGCACTATTAATGAGCAAAGGTTTTCGGGATCATCAAATATCGATGGTAAATACAGCACTAACATAAGCCCGAGTTTGTTGGAGTCAGGCGATACTATCAACGTATCGGTAACTGTAACTAAAGAAGGATACAAACTGAAGAAGACTAGCACCTCATTTGAAGGAATTCCAATAAATACTGAAACTCCGCCAACAACACCAAGGCCATCCACAAGTAATGATGAATCCAATAGCAATAATGAGGCGGATTTAGCAGATAAGATCTTCGACGATGTACAGAAACAACTGAGTGAACAAGGAATTAACATACCTTTACCGTTTGGATAGCTGAATCATTTCAGGCTTTTTGTCTAAAGCATTCAAACCAAAAGTCGGAGGAATTCATATAGACTTTAGTTTTATATTCAAACATTAGGAATAACAAGGTTATTATTCTTAATCATTATAGTTACTCTTGAATTTGGATTAATGGCACACAATGAATATAGATTTTTGATTCTTGAATTAGGCATTGCCATACTTGATTATGAGAACAACCTGTTACATTTTAAAAAATTTAGTGATCCGATAGGATCTCACCTGAAATTACGATCGAATGATTTTGATGAAGTTACTGCGAATTTAGAATTTTTCAAATCCAAACCTAGCGTGCTTGTAACAAATTATCCTTCGATGATTGACTTTCTTCGAAATAGTAGTGAGAGAGTTGAACGAATTTCGTCAGAAGACGAAAGACGTATTCAGATCTACAAGAAAAAAATTTATACTGGTGCTGAAACCATTGAGAAAGACACCAGTGAACTAAATGAAAGAACTATAAAAGATAATTTAAGGGATTTTTCACTTAAGTGGTCTTCTTTAATAGTACAAGAAGCTTCAGCACAACTCGACTTACACGTTAGTCAATCTGTCAACGCATTAGATGAGATTGATAAGATCATCAATACCGTTGGAACACGAATGAGGGAATGGTATGGGTTACATTTTCCTGAACTCGATAATTTATTACAAAATATAGTAACTTATGCAAATATAGTTTCAAAGTTTGGGGATCGAAGTGAAATTACCAAGGATTTTCTCTCAACGCTAGAAATTCCGGATAACAAAATCGAAATCATAATTGAAACTGCGCAAAGAAGTAAGGGTGGAAAAATTACAGCTGAAAATCTATCCATACTACAAAGTCTTGCAAATCAAGTGATTTCTATGAGCTTAATACGTAAAGCTTTGGAAGAACATATTGAAGCTTCGATGGACGAGATTTCTCCCAACTTAAAGGAATTACTTACTGCAACTGTAGGCGCTAGGTTAATAGCAAAGGCAGGGAGTTTAAAAAGATTAGCTTCTCTCTCTTCCAGTACTATTCAGATACTAGGGGCTGAGAAGGCGTTATTTAGAACTTTAAAAACTGGTGCCAATCCACCTAAACACGGATTATTATTTCAACATCCAGTCATTCATTCTGCTCCAAAATGGCAAAGGGGTAAATTAGCCAGGGCTATTTCAGCAAAAGCTGCAATCGCGGCTAGAGTTGATTTTTATGGTCGAAATAATATTACAAATAGTGCTTTATCTAGCAAATTAAACGACCGTATAACGGAAATACAACAAAAATACAAGGAGCCTTCTGAACCTCAAAAGAAAAGAAATTACGAACAACCTCAAGGCTTTAGAAGGGGAGATCGTAATAGATTCAATAAGAATAAAGGAAGGAATCATGATAAACATAGAGATGGTGATAGAGACAGGGATGGTGACTTTAAGTTTAAGAAGAATAAATTCAAAAAAAGATTTCACAAGTCTAATAAAAAATAGGATAGTTGAGAGTGTAGGTGGAATAATTAGAGC
>QCWC01000247.1 GCA_013114705.1 Candidatus Nitrosocosmicus sp.
CTATCCTGTCGGACCATTTTCCCAAAAGTGGATCTCCAATAAGTTGAAAAGCTGGATATATAGCAGCAAGTATTCCATAAATAATGGAATTTCCTCCGAAATCAATCACCAAAAAAACCAAGAATGGTAAACTATACTAAAATCCAAAGTTCCGATAAAGTTTGAAAATAATAATGGGAAAATAGATATCTGTCTATCTTGTGCAGACATTTTTAAATAGAACACATATGTGATGTATAAAAGATTGTTTGATTCTCTTTGGATTTTTATATTTTAAGTATCTTTTGGTTGACAAAATTTTGTGTTTTGCATGCTTACTCCTGCCATTTTACTTCATAAATAGAAATTTCTTGTTTTCAATATTACTTATGGTTTTGGGAGATCAAGAATTGTTATTTAAGGTCTAATTTTGAGACTAGTACAAATTGTATATATATTCGATAATTCATGTGTTCGTACATCTATACATACATTCCTAACCTTATGTTCCAACTTATCAGTTTCATTACGAATTCTTACAACATGTGTTCCTATTCCTATTGTTAGGATAACAAATCTAAATACTCTCCTCTTGGATTTGGGAAGAATGAAGAAGATGATGAAAAAATACACCAGCATCCTCAATCTCTATGATGGCCAAAATTCACCGCATGGGATGTCTTATTATTCTTTATAGTTTCAGCATCTTAAAGTATAGTATATTTGACTTTATCTGGCATTTCGATGAAATTGTTGGTAGATGTTTTAAATCTTCGTCTTCACTTGTGTCCATGACGCCACCAGCACTATAACTAGAATCGTTTCCTTGTTTGTAAATTATCTCAATGGAATTATGTAGGTGAAAGGGTAATTTCACCAATTGGATGTAAACATTTTATATAAAGTGACAAATCAATATCACCCAGTAGTAGAGACAATGACAGTCGATATCATCCAATCTCTGATTTTAGGAATAGTACAAGGCATAACTGAGTGGTTGCCTATCTCAAGCTCGGGTCACTTGGCTTTGACCCAATTAATATTTAATATACGTGTTCCGGTCTTTTTTGATTTAATTCTTCACATTGGAACACTAGCTGGACTGGTGGGATTTTATAGGACTGATCTTTCAAAGATTTTTAGATCGATTATATTTCCTCGATCAATGGAGATTGGAGAACTAAAGGAATATCGCAATCTGCTGATGCTCATCATAATTGGCACTATTCCCACTGCAATTATCGCCTTCGCGCTAAAATCATTGTTTGAGTTTTCATTCTATGATATATTTTTACTGTCAATAGGATTTTTCATCAGTGGAGTTTTCATTTTCATAACAAATTTTTTTAAAAAAGGTTCGAGAAGTATCAATAAGTTCGATGCGGTTCTCATTGGGATTGCCCAAGGATTCTCTGTTTTCTCAAGCATTTCTAGAAGCGGTATCACCATATCATTAGGAATGATTCGACAAATAGATCATATTCAATTAGTCAGGTTTTCATTTTTATTGTCCATTCCTTCAATCATTGGGGGCTCTGTATTTGACTTTTTATTAATGGATGATGTCCAGGTCTCTACAATAGGTAATATTCCCATTGCTTCGTATATCATGGGATTTTTGTCTTCAGCCATAGTTGGATATATAACGATAAAATTATTAATAGATATTGTTAATAAAGGCAAACTACATTACTTTGCGTATTATTGTCTGGCTTTAGCTCTGATCCTGTTAATCTATTCATTCTTGTAAATTTGATTCAAGGAATCGACGTATTGCAGTAATAGTGCCACTAAAATAATACGTCTTTAATCATTCACATAACAATCAATAACGAGATTTACGATCTCATTAGGATTTATTATCTATTTTCACAAACATATAGCTTGAAGGATGCTAAAACTGTACAAATTTTTGATAATAATACAATATTGCTTCTGTATTCCTTTATAATCTTGATACCCAAAATATTTCTAATATTATTACAGATCGGAATGACCTAGAATGCCTGAATAAATAGAGATGGAATAGTCTTCCCATCATTACCAACTATTCCATCTCTATTTTTAATATGTTAAAGTCAATCATCAAAGGAATATTATCATCAACAGGTAAGATCTATACACTATAGTGAATATTTAGATAAATAATTAATACATTTGGATATTAGAACCATCATGGAAGAAAGACAATTTCTCCATAAACTGTGCATTAATGCACTACAAGTTGATGATTCTATTGAATTTGCTGGTGTAGTAGATTCACATGGTAAGCTTTTAGTGGGTAAATCGAGAGATATTTTTCGTTATAACGATTATTACAAGAAAAGAAAAAATAACTCTTGTTCGAGATATTCAAACTCTTATGGTAAAGCGGTTTTCAAAGATAAGACTGTCTCAGTCAATAATATAAAAAATATCGTCTCTCTTCAATCCAATTTGTTTGAAGATCAAACATTATTTAAGCTTATTAATCTTAATAATGATGTGTTTCTTGCATATATACCCATAAATGAATTAAACGACAAATTTTTGTATATCTATTTTAGTACCGGTGATTATTTGGAGGACGTTTTGATACGATTAGATTCTACTTTCTCTTGATGAAAATATTATCTTTTTTTGGAATAAAATTTTGCGTTCCTATAAAAGGGAGGAAGCACAAACATTCCCATACAGAATAGAAATAAAAAAATTTAGATTTGATAATCTACTCAACAACAATACCAGTCAATTTCTTTTTGGTAGATACATTGTAGTATTTGGTTTCTTTTCTAAGAAGTTCCAAAATTTTTCCTGCTCTGTTACTAGTTCTTCTTAAATAGTCAAACACCAAGGTACAGGATATTTTTCCTACTATTTTGATTATTGAATTATAGATCCTCTTTATAATGTCGTCTTTTACCTTTGATCTCCTGTTTAATTGCTCTATAGTGGATTTAGAATCACTCCTGATTACTATAATTTTTTTCTTATCCTTTCTCTTTAGTTTTTTTTTGAATGCTTTGAGATTGTCTGATATTGCAAAGTATACAGCCAACATCTCCATCCGTTGTACCACAAATCTTTCGTTTCTCTTGTATGGTTTTAACGTCCTTATCTTACTTTTGTTTTGAAAATGGTTATGCCAAGAAATATATCCAGAAGGTGAGCCGTCTACATCAATTGCGATAAGTATGTTGCGCAATCTGATCTGCTATTTAGTTGGTATGAATATAATCATTATCCATATAGTTATCATAGAATGTATACTCTGGAACGATTGCCATGCCATTAGAGAGTGTAGTGATTGATAATAAACCAAGAATGTCTGCATTTTAGAGTGGATATGAGTTTTTCGACATGTTTCTAACAGGTGGTATTTAATTTCCGCTTTATTCATCCAGTGACCATTCAATTATTACTTTTGAATGGTCAATGTGCAACTCAGATGGAAAAGAGTAAATCTCCCAAGCCAATATTTGACTTAACATTTATCCTGATATTCTATATAGATATGTGCATTTGTTCGACTAATTTACATTTAAACTCTAGTTAGTTTAACCATTCCGTTTCAAAAATCTTTAGCCATTTTAAGAATGCGGAAAAAATT
>QCWC01000018.1 GCA_013114705.1 Candidatus Nitrosocosmicus sp.
TGCTTTTACTATATGGCGAAATACAATTTAATGATATGAGTGGAAGTCATCAAGAACAATTACAATTATTTAAATAATATATGTATTTATTTTTGGTGTGGCAATAGAAATAACCCAAATTTTGCAAGATTTTGCGACTATTATGATAATCGCAGCAATTATGACAATAATTTCATATAAGTTAAAACAGCCACTTATTCTTGGATATATTGGGGCGGGTATAATAATAGGGCCACATACTCCACCATTTAGTTTCATTAGTAACATAGAGGTATTAAATTTGTTCGCTGAAATGGGAATAATTTTACTTTTGTTTACAGTTGGAATGGAATTTCCCATTAGGAATCTAAGAAAAATCGGTAAAAAAGCCACAGTAATTACAGTTGCAGAACAAATTGGAACTTTAATTGCAGGATTTTTTGTAGGTCAGGCGTTGGGATTTTCATTCATGGATAGCCTCTTTCTAGCAGTTGCCCTCTCTGTTTCAAGTACTGTCGTTATTTTGAAGGTGTTGGAAGAATTAAAAATCCTGAGAGAAGAGGCTTCTAACTTGACTCTTGGAATTTTAATAATAGAGGACATAATAATACTATCTATCTTCGCACTACTGCATTCAACTAGTGTTACTGGAAATATATCAATAATGGAGATAGTCATTCCAATCGGCATTTCCATTGTTTTCATAGCAGGAGTATTAATAATAGGATCCAGAACGATTCCAAAACTTGTAGACTTTGTAGCCAGGACAAACCAAAGTGATGTTCTAGTAGTTGCAGTACTTGGTTTGGCCTTTGGATTTGCATATCTTTCTAATATACTTGGAATTTCTGTCGCAGTTGGTGCATTCTTTGCAGGTGTATTAATAGCAGAATCAAAATCTCATGCAGTTACAAGTATTTTGACAACACCTATCAGAGATATGTTCGTTGCGCTATTTTTCGTTTCGGTGGGTGCCTTGATGGACATTAAACTTATTCCAGTCTTTATTATTCCAGCTCTTTTACTCGTAGGTGTGACTTCGATTGCTAAATTTGCAATTGTTTATCTAACCTCAAGATATGAGGGATTTAGTAAATTAACTGCCTTACAAACTGGAATTGGTCTATCGTCTTCTCGTGGAGGAGAAATGTCACTAATTGTAGCAAAAGGAGGTATTGACATAGGGGTTGTTAGTGGGTTTATATTACCAATCGTAGGAACCATTACTCTAATTTCAACATTTCTGGCGCCTTATTTGATAAGACTGGGATTAAAACTGGGGCAGCGGGCAGAAAATCAGGGTCCCGAGTCGGTGAAATACGAAACCGATGCCGAGACAGATAAAAACGAGGAAAAAAGTCCACAAGATGACTAAGTCAGAGAACGGGATTAGCGAAATGTGGAGTAGTTATTTTTTTTTGACTGTGTTCCTTTTTAAACAAAAATTTCTGGCCTTTTAGAAATAATGACAGTTGTCTAGAAACATCAGTTCAAAAAAATTGCATTGAGTTCAAAATATGCCGGCTTTAACTTCGTTTCACTAAACAGTGCCAGAACACCAGTAGAATCATTATCCTGTAGGATAAATTTCAGGAAATTTATAGAGGAATAACAAACCCAGAATGTTACATTGTATTTACAAATCATCTGAAAGGGGTGTAAATCTACTTGGACTGTATGAAAGTTTTGCCTTAATATTATCTTCTAATCGTATATTTTCTTCCGTCAAGCTCTTATTCTTTGCTTCTAGACATCTGTTTTCATGCTCTAACCATTCTTTTCTGTGTTGGCTGGCTCTGCAAGAAATCAGATTTGCAAGCATATGATCAACATCCTCCTTGAACAGTTCCCCTCTTTTCATCTTTTCAGCAATTCCAATAAAGAATCGTAAAAATCCTGAATAGTTACCAAGTATTTTTACAAAGTCAAACTTGTAATTTAGAGATACATATTCAAAATACCACCTCTTTACTGTCTCTTATGATAAATCCACAATAATGGATACCTGTGTAGGAGTCTTACCTGCCAAAAACAACTGAAAAGCTTTAGCGTGATCTGATTTTTGTGGTTTGGGTTCCGGTTCTTTGTTGTATTCACGGAGAATGATACCAATATCTCTGATAGAGATTCTAACTATTTTTGCTATCTCTCGAGTTGTTTTACCTTCTTCGTAGAGCCTGATCACTAATTCCTTTTTTTGTTTTTTGGTTAATACCATATGATTCTATGAAAAGAAAATATATAAAAGACAAATTCTCACGATTACCAAAAAATCCAATATATTACCCTTGAAACCCTTGATACTAAAGAATTTTTCTAAAAAAAGTTTAAGCATAGATTTACTTTAAGAATTTTAAATAAACGAGGAAAGGAAATATTTTCAAGTCCGGATAAAGTTCTAACCTTTATATCCGTCTTAACAAAAACACTAACTTTTTGAGTATGTTTTGGGTTCCCATATCTACGGAAACATTCAGTCTGGTTCATGAAACCATTCTAAAATTTTTGACTTAATGAGATATCTCTTACATTAGGGGGAGATGGTAGATATTCGACAATTGCATCTAATCCTCCGGTGGTGTCTAAATAAAGTCCCATTAGTTTTTTATAAAGGGATATCCGATTACGTGATCAAACCATGGACGATGTGAGTTTGGGCTCACTCGCTCATAATTTTCCCTAAACGCATATCCTATTCTTTTTCTTTAAACAATGATTCATTTTATCCATAGTTAAGGATGTTCTTTGATCTTGGATAGCATATATGATTTTCATGATTTGAATTATAGTATTTGGAAAAATTAATAGTATTATCATGTAGGTCAGGCCAAACCGACCTTGAGATTTAAAAAAATGATCGAATTGTTTGTAGCCTGGATTAGTTAAGACTTGCTACCACCTAACTTTACCCGCTAGCGCCGGGATTTGTGTTACTTGGGGAAATAATCTTTGTTAAACCAGGACTTTTTCCTAGGCCAACCGACTTGCTTGCGGTTGAAGGCTTGTCAGTGGAGCTGGAGTCGTCAGCAGAGGAGGCCTTGCCGCTTTGTGGAGCTATCGAGTCTGTACTGGTAGTGTCGGTGGTTGAAGGCTTGTCAGTGGAGCTGGAGTCGTCAGTGGAACTTGGTTGAGGTTGGTTTACTGGTACCATAGTATCAGTGGAACTTGGTTGAGGTTGGTTTACTGGTACCATAGTATCAGTGGAACTTGGTTGAGGTTGGTTTACTGGTACCATAGTATCAGTGGAACTTGGTTGAGGTTGGTTTACTGGTACCATAGTATCAGTACCATAGTATCAGTTTCCCCAGGGGGAAATATTACGTCTACCTGTCCAAGAGGATCAGTCAAAGTACTTTGAATCTGACTATAGATACCATTCTTATCTATATCCATATCATTACTTTGGTAACTGTTTGGTTGGGTTGAATAACTACTTGATTGACCCGACGCTACATCTTTAGAATTTAAGCTATCGAATGGGTTTGATAAAATGTTTTGAATGCTTCCAAAAAGACCATTCATATCTAAATCTCTATCACTATCTAACTGAGCGGACACAGGTTGATAGTTCACGCCCTGAAAAGTGGGACCAGTAATAACGAGTACTAATAATACTAGTATTACATTTAATGTTAAAATCCTTACCATTCATGAAATAATAGCTTTATATAATAAAGGAGTTTGATAACTCATTACTTAAAAAAATGTACAATATTTTCTATAGTAAAAATTTAAAATCTAAAATCTAAGATATAGTGGCTTAAGTGCTCAACATAAGAAAATTACATCAGAGAGAATAATACAATAAAATTCATTCGGGACAAAAGGCAAATTAGGAATAAATTTCAACGCCAAAAGTTATGTAAAACATTTTAATCCATGACAATCGATGGTAGGTAATTGATTGTGTATTGTTCTTGTCCCTTGAGTTGTCGAGAACCTAGAGGGAATTTGAAAGCTTAAACCAACCGTAAGGAAATTTGAGTCGATATTAGATAAAATCTATGAGCATTTAAGTTGGAATAATCAATTACCGCAGATTCATTTCATTCGAATAAAAATTATGCGCTATTATACATTCCTAATTTTGAAACAAGAATATTCTAAAGGTTTAATGGTACTATTGTTTCTGAAGATTTGAGTGTGTAATTTTATCAATATATTTATTGTAAGATAGAATAAAATCCCTGGCATACTGATTGGCGTGCCTTTCTGATCCTCTATGAATTCCAGCTACCATTCTTAAGTGATGATAAAACTCATGTATAATGATAAATGGATTGAAAAACACATCAGAATTGAGACAATAAATTCGACTCTCCATGTGAACATACACTACATAAACTGTTCTTCTTTTCCCTTTTATAGTTCCAACAACTATTTCTGGTGCTTTAATTTCATAATGTCTACTCAACAATAATAACGCATCCTCTGTTCTTTTACTTAGTACCATTTGAACAATCCTAGCCATAAAGGATTCATCTAAAGCCTTCATCTGTAGTAGATATTTTTGACTTTAAAATAATATAAATGAGACGAAAATTATTAAATTGTGTGTCAGTTGAAATACAGTTGGGTACGTGATCGAATCTTTTGGGGCCAAGATTGATTCAAATTTGTAAAAAATTGAAAATTAATCAAATCGTAAAGACTCTTTTAGATGAATTCGTGTCACTTCTAATAATCGTAAAACAATATAGAGGATTCTGTCCTGATGGACTTCGTTACAAAACAAAATTATTTGATCCACAATGAACTATTAGGCCAACTCTTGTAACCGCCTCTTCGCAATTAGCATGGTCAAAACAACACTAATTATAGATATAGCAACTGCAGTCAAAAATATTAGATCGTATGCTAGCGGTTTTGGATATGATTCTTGAGAGGTATTTTCACCAGACTTGAAACTTTCCATAAAAATGCCAGATACAGAAGGTCCTATGGACATACCAATAAGAAAAAGCAGCATTGTGATTCCTAGAGAAGTACCGCTCAAATGTATGGGTGCTGAAACTAATGATATGTTAAATGCCCCTATTTCAGCTAATGCAAGTCCAAAAGCAATAATGGCAAGTTCTGATGAAATTATTAAAAGGGTAGGATGGTAAATAAAAAGCGCAATAAATCCTAAAGTTGAAATGATACATCCAATTAAAGTTGGCTTTAAGTTACCAATTTTACTTACCAAAAATCCGGAAAGAACTGAAATAATAAAAGATATTATCATAAAAGGTAATTGCACAGCAGCAGTATCAACCGGCCCGCCACCAAAGCCGAGAGGTACCGGGCTCTGAACCATGATAGGTAAAGTTTGAAAAATTAAGAAAAACGAAATACCGATGGTCATTATGAGAATGTTTGTAGGTAACAAAATACGGTCCTTCAATAAATTGAGATCAACGATGGGTACATGAGCACTTTGTTGTGTAGTCAAAAAGATTGGTAAAAACACAGCAGATGTTACAATCAAGATTATAGTTGGTATGAGGTTTGAATAGGTAATATCAGAAATAGTGTATGGCAAATATGTTAAACCAGTTAAAAAGGTAGAAACTACAATTACTAGAATCAATGTACCTTTTATGTCTATTCTAGCTTGGTATTTACTAACTAATTTTTCGTCTGTAACATGAATTCTTTTATAAACAACTATCAATAACGTTATCATTAATGGAACAATTGACAAAAACGTCATATGCCAGCTAAAATATTCAACTATAGTTGCACCTAGTCCGAGTCCTATAACTGCGCCAGCTGAAAAAACGGCTGTAAATATTCCCTGACCTATAGATAGTTTTTCTTGTGGGAATTTGTCTCTAATAATGGCAAAGGCCACCGGAAACATCGCAAGTCCAATCCCTTGCACTATTCTCGACATAATCAGCATAAAAATATTATTCGACAGGCCACCCAGTAAGGTACCAAGAACGTAAATAATTATCACGGCCAACAATATCTTTTTCTTACCATAATTGTCTGAAAGTTTACCAATTATAGGAGTCATTACTGCACCTGCAATTAGATAGGAAGTTAGGATCCATGAGGATGTATTATAGGAAATATCAAAATCATCTATCAGGTATGGGAGTGCAGGTATCAGCATAGTTTCTCCATACATAGTTATTAATGCAAGGGAACTAAGAATTGTCAAAGCGATCCATGCATCTTGATAAGAATTATTTTGTGGCATGTCAATAGTTCCTATTCACAAGTATTAATGTACCCGCAACAACCCCAATCAATGTCTAGTAAATAACTTGATTAGATTATAGAGGTTATCATGTAAATCATAGAAGTGGTTGACCACGAGATGATAATTATCATATGATCTTGTTTTTCAATTCATTAATATTATGAATAACTAGAGTATATAATTGGCAATTTCAATCCATAATGTAAAAAAAATCTACTCTGCATTAATAATACACATTGAATAGATAACTTGCTTCAAGAGGTAGGTAGAATCTTTATGATAGGTATTATTGCACATTAATCAATTTCAAGGTATATGAATGCAACCGTGTCATATACGTATGGTTCTTATGATCTGGTAATTATTTTACTAAAAGAAATGTAATGTTATTTAATGGTACAAGTCGTATAAAATATTATAGTAGAGATTTAGACCTTTCTCCTGAAATTAGGGCAGTATTATTCATAGCATTAGGTACTGTACTAATTTGTTTATTGATGGGACGGGTCTCTACAGCCGCTTCTTAGTTCCAGTATTAAGGAGACCCCCTATATAAAACAAAACAGAAATATACATACATTGTAGTAGCATCTGACGGAATTCCCAGGACGATAGAAAATTGCCCCTTCAGCGAGGGTGATAGTGTTACCATAACATATAAACAAGGTCTACCCACCTTAGAAGGATTCCAAAATCAAGATTATACAAAATTTTTCCCGTTATACTGAAGAAAGGACATTACTAAATAATTAGCCTACTAATCATATCTTTAATGCGACAGTAAGTTAAATACAAATAATCAATAATTCATTTTATAATAGAAAAAGGTGTGATTGATTTACTGATTTCCGTAGTGACTTATCAACTATTATTTGCAGCAAATGTTTATGAAACACGAGTTATTTACCCGAAACACAGACTTTTAAGTAAATAACTCTGAAGTAGAGACAATATTCAGACCTAATTGTAGTATCAAAGATGGATTGCCTTGCACAAATTAAGAATTGATCCATCCCAACTTTCTAAAATAGTATATCATAATACCTGCTGCCACAGCAGATATCAAGCTTATGATTGTAAGTGGAATATAATCTGCAATTTTCTCACCAGGGTTCACGCTTCCCGGAATTACAATATTCATTCCATAAAATGTACCAGCTACAGTAATAGGTATAGACAACGTGAACAGAATTGTGAGAAAGCTCAAGATCTTATTTGTTTTTTCGGAATTTAACATGTTATCAGTATCTTTATAAATTTCGATAGTCTCTTTTGACTCATCAAGCGCTTCTAGTACTTTTGAAATGTGGTCGTTGATATCATCAAAGTAGTCAATTAAATCCTCTTCCTCTACCCCCTCAGAAAATCTCTTCACATCTCTAGATGTAATTTCTATCATAATTCTTTTTAATGGTAAAACGATTCTTCTCAAAGTAGTAATTTCTCTTCTTAGGATAGATAGATCTCTAGCATTTGCAACCTTATCATCAAACACTTCATCCTCTATATCATCAAGTTTTCCAATTATCCGGACCAACAGGTGTAACAAGTTGTCCACTAATGTATCGAGGATGCTATGAAGCAGATATCCTGGTGATCCGCCCATCAAATTATTTCGTACGTGGTAATTTCCTTCCTTACATTTCCTAAATAAAGATGATAAGGGAAGAAGATCGCCTTGAGTAATGGATATTAGATAGTCTTTTCCGATGAAGAAGGACAACTGGGAAAAACTGGGAGATGCTTGTTCCTTAGAAGTTGTAGGAAATTGAAGTATGACAAATACATGATCATCATATCGATCAATCTTAGGTAGTTGATTTTTTGATAAACAATCCTCCATATTTAGTTCATGAATTGGAAATTTCTTAGAGATCATTTCCAACTTATCACGAGTGGGTTTTTCTAAATAAACCCACAATAAATTTCGATTACGTATTGTTTCCAAACCACTAATTTGTCTAGGAAAGTCCACTACAATTCTGATATAAACAGCTTATTTAGTATATAACTAATTTTAAATAATCAAAAACATTCATCTCATAGTCAAAAAATATCTATTTCACGATTATTATGAGAAAATATTACCTCCTAATCTTTCAATTTCTCAGACAAAAAATAACAAACTAGATAAAAACTTGACAGCATGGTGCAATCGTTTAATGGAAAGTTTGAAGTTAATCTATTTTAGTTTCAATATAATATCTTTGCCTGAGTTTTGGTGAGCGATATTCAAAATCTAGAACTTAATTTCAAAATTCGTTACAATAAAATCAATTATGACTCAATTCCATCATAATGGAATTCTTACAGATGAGATCAAACTGTCTAACGTCATAAGTCAGACAGGATCCGACTTTTCTGAGTTATCTACATAGGTCTATTACTTCATCACATTTTAGCTCCTGAGTTCCAAAAATAGGGGAAGTTCCAAAGTGTTTGTTTAGCTTGCCGGCGTCCAACCAAATACTAGCGGCACTGTCTCCCAATAAAGTAATGTTAATTGGTACATTCGCAACAGGACCCTCTCTCATGGTCACCGTAGAGGTACCATTAAGGGAAGTAGAATTATTTCCCATTAGATTATCTGTTATTGCTCTCAATTTGGAATCATAGATATCGTGTGAATGAGAGGAACTTCCATTAGTTTTTACCATATAAAAGGATGCATTGAAAGTTGGGGATTCGGATGTAAGGTTTTCTATTTCATAAACTCCCCCTAATATCCATATAGTTCCGTTATTCATAGGATCATTTTGCAAACTGGTGATCCCCCCTCTTACTATATCATTTGCTGAACTATTGACAGGTATAATTTGACGTTGCATTTGCTCGGGACCTGAGGATGACGAGTTTGTGCTATTATCAATACTACTAATAGTATCAGTAATAGATTGTTGCACCTCTCTATTTATAGAGTCTTGTAGGGCTTGTTGAGTATCTTGAAGGGATTGGTCGAATGAGTTAGTCGCAAATACATAAATTGATATGCTGCCAAACAAAACCATGCTAATGATAGAGCCAGTTATTGCTAATGCAAAAGGAAAAAACACAAGAAAGATTCTATTCATGCAGAAGGTTCATCATTCTTATTATTAAGATTTTGTGGGTTTTAGTGACTATTGTCTATAGGTTATTTGAGATCAAATTGGTTTTAAACCAATTTACAGTTGATAATCACCATAATCGATTTTAAATTTGCTTAGAATAATTTTTGTTTGAGAATAGGTTATTTTCGCCCTATTTAAAAAATCATATCAGAATTGAATAATTCATTCGATCATAGTAAACATCAACGAAATGATCTAATTTTATTCTAAGATCTAAAGAGAAATAAAAAATTTATGGGCAATCCACTGCGGATTGATTGGGTAACTGCATACAGTCCTCTTGTTCATTTACGGTTATACTATCCGTTAATGTGTTGTTAGTATCGCTTATGTTGGTATCATTTCCTAAGATATCAGCATTGCTACCTTCTATGCTTTCAAAAGACTGGATCGTTTCGGGACCTGTTTCATTGAGTGGAGGATAGTAGGGTTCTGAGTTATTTACAGTACCAACTTCCCCAGGTGTTCCCGGGTCTATCTCTGACGTTGCGAGTACATTTGCTGGGACAAGTCCCGAAACTACCGATGCAACTAAAACGAGAAAAGCAGGTGCCATTCCAAGCATTACTGAACTTTTTACTAAATTCATTATGAGTAATCATGTGAAATAGAATTAAAACATTTTGGTTTATGAAAAAGACATGGACAATAAGTGAAATTACTAGCTTTAAATTGACGAAGAAGATAGTATAAAATGCCAATCGGCAATCAATTATTATCGGATAAAAAGATAAAGCCAATCAAGCTATGCTGATCTCGTTTTGGTAACTAGAACAGTACAAGTTGACTGCCAAATCAAACAGACTGAGCAGAGTTGCGATCTGAACAAAATCACTAATCATCTTGAAGAGTGATCGCCTAACTACAACAATTTACAAGAAGCATGCCCATCCTCTAATTATGCCTACAGATATCCAATAACAAATAGCACCATTGCAGCAGTCATCGAAATGCCCCAGACAACTTTGTTCCAATCGAAGATTTTTTGACCATCTAATACTCCCATTGGAATTAAATTGAACATGGCGATCCAACCATTAAATGACGCCCCGATCGCAAAATAATGGCTATTTGAGTCATTAGATAAATTTGATAACAATAGGAACGAAAACCCCATTATCAAATTAGTTACAGGACCAATTAGGGCGACTCTACCGAATTTCTGCCTATCTGCTAAGTGAACCATAACTGCTCCGGGAGCAATAAATTTGAAGGGCATTATGGGAAGAGCAGAAATGGCAGTTATTATTAATCCATACATTTCTGCTCGAAACTCGGCCCAACTACCGTAGTATTGAGCAAGAAACTTGTGAGCTAACTCATGTACTAAAAAAGCACTGATAAAAATTGTTAAAAACTGCCACGAAAATGACCTATATTGATTCAAAGACAGACCTACGCATGTAACCAATATAGTTGCAATAGTTAAATGAAGTAGTTCGGTTCGTGAACTTTTTAGTCTAAACATCCTCCGCATGGCGTTATTCCAAGAAGGATCATTGTTGCCAGAAGATCTAAGTTGAGAAAATTTCGTGTCCTGGTTTTTTTTGATGTAAGTTGAAAGAAAGGGACATGAGTGTATTAAGGGGTTTCGATGATCGCTACAAAAATATTCTTTGCAATAGGTACATCTGAATGGGAGATTCTCCACTTTATCACAAAAAGAGCATTTAATAGAATTATTTTCTTGAGCGTCCATTTGAATAATCTTTAACCAAAATGTTTTCCTAACATCAATCTCATTCCTTTGTGATTATAGCCACATAGCAAAATACTCGTATAATTGGTGACAGAATTTATCAGTAAAATCAGAGATTTAAGAGAATTCGACAAATGATCATTCACAAAAATAATTAGCCATTCCACATATTTAATAATTGATTCAGTCTAGATATCGGAATATAATCTGATGATTTCGCGACTACCAAGAGAAAAAAGATCTGGATTTTGAATTTATATACATTAATCATAAAATTTTTGAAATTCTCTGAGTTTCGGTTAGATAATTAATCCCCTTGCGATAAATTGCAAGTCGCATGTTGGTAATTTATTGATCTCAAACATGATGGTTTTTTTATAGGTTTTCCTTCAAACTAGTCCTTATGCTATGTAGTGGTCAAGGTACTTGCATTATATCATGTGATTTAGATCGAGATTCTAACTTTAGGTCGGGCTTCCTTTGTTACGGTTACTGGTAAATCTAGTATGGGAAATTCTGTCTGAATGTATGAAAAGACGATTAGACATTGAAAACACTAGAAAGTTAATATAACTACAATTAATATCATTGAGTTCATGTACAACACCAAGTATAGGTATATCAAACTATTAAACAAAAAATAGAATTGAATTCAATACTTAAAATGATATTTTTTAAACAAGTTTTCGTTCAACAATCAAGTTAGATTTGGGAAAGAAATAGTAAAATATTTTCAAATAATCAAATTGATGTAAACCTATGTAATGATTTTCACAAGTAACATGCGGCAATGCTTCAATACGGTTTCATTTTGATGATGCCTCTGCAATAAATTTATCGGTTGGAAGATTTGGTAGATAATATAAAATGAATTGCCCTTTTTATACCCAGATCACTTTCATGAAATGTATCTTCACAATTTAAGTGAATCTTCAAAAGCATTTCTGCAGTCCACCTTCCAAGACCCTTAATTTTAATTAATTCGCTTATTACTTCCTCGTTTTTAAGACGGCAAATATTTTGAGTTTAATTCATTTGAGGGATATTGATGATTGATCTATTATATATTCAATTTTTTGAACAACAGTCAAAATTGGAGTGTAGAATTTGTTGTGGGGTTTCCAGAATCTATCGAGGAGATGGAAAAGATGGATTGTAATACATAACGAATCTCTCGATAATTACATTGTCAGCTTTTCTGGCCAATTGCTGAAAAATATAGATCTAATCAAAGACTCGAAATCTTTATGCTATTCGATTGAATAGTTACCAACTAAACATACAATTTGAGCCATTCAAACGTCGTTCTTTGACAGGGTCTCTATTGGACTTGTCTTTACCATTAAATGATATTATAATTTTTTCCACAATATTAAACTTGTTGAATTAGTATCTCCAAACTAGAAATCTAGATTTATTACAGTCATTGTCCAACGCCACTATCCTACATAATAAATTCAGTATTACAATAAAACGCCACTAGTTTATGATATATTTTTCAAGGAAATCGTATAAATTTCATTTTAAGTATTGATAAAAACGTAATGAGCCTAACGGGAGAAAAATTATTTTCATTTTCTAGAAGCAAATAGCATATAGGAATTATTTGCATACTTTTGATAATTTTAGTTGTGATTGAAAATAACAAAACGCCTTTCAGTCAATCGCAGATAAACCCTCAATCAGCCTTAAATTCCATTGGTAAAACCGTTCAAGATAATAGTCTAATCGCAGGTCTTGTTGGAATAGATCAAGCTGTAAACATATGTAACAATGTACAATCAATTGGCTCAAATCAGGCACTTTCTGAACTTAGCAATGTTGTTTCCGGTTTAAAGATCATAAATGGTGATTCTTATTGCAACACACAAACACAGCAAGCAGATCAGAAAAGTCAAGTTCAAGTCGAAAATGGCATTCGGAATACTTTAGCTAACAGCAATGATAACCAGGACGCCAACAAACCAGGATCAATCATAGATAGATTGATTGGATTCTTGCTAAATCAATTTGGACTGTAGAGTAATGCAATGAAAAGACTAAAAAATTAAATTTTATTTCTGCAGATTTATTGCAGAATGTATCATAATATGATCCGTTGGATTTAACTTATGTACCTTATTTGACAAGGGTCCTTGATCATATAGAACCTTGAATGAAAGAATTTTCCTAACCAGGATTCAAGTATAAATTAAAAATAATTTTATTTCAGGTAAAATATATGGTATAAGCTATTTCCTAGATAATGTGAATGTGTGGGCATTAGAAGCGTCGTAAGTCGGAGGGATTGGACTAGTAGAGAAGCAATTTTGTTTTGAGATAATAATGCCACTATCAGATGTACATTTTCGATTGGGTGTTTGACCAGCAATAGTTGAAAGAAACCTAATTCGTAATATCTGCAATGAGAGAAGTACGATTATTATAGTAGTAAGGTTGAAATCAGAATCGTTATTGGGAGAGCGAGTATTATGCAGAGATCTCATAATAAAATATTATTTATCAAAATATATGATCAACTTCACCTTAGCTAAATTCCTCTTTATCTACAAGTAATATTACTACAGATGTAGTTTTGTCCCTAATATGCGTAAGCACCGCCAGCAGGTCTACATTGGTTGCATAACTTAACTTTCTCATTTGTATCCTTCCTGGTAACGACCATTATTTCAACATTATCCAAGCCACAATCTTCACACTTTCCAATCATCAACATTCTATGTCTATCATAGTTAAAATAGATATTATGATCTAGGTCAGTTAGGTTGAGAGTAGCAGCATGCTAATAATGTCATTTCTCCGAATAAATCCATAAAATTTTTATGATTGATTTGATACCAATGCTTTAAAACTTGCAAATTACTTCTCAATTGAAAAACATCGTATCTCCCATTTAATGAACATAGCAGGACATAAATCATTTTCATAAGACCCAACTGAATATGTTGAGCCGTTAATAAATAGTGATTCCGATTGAAACTATTTCATATAGAACAGCATATGTAACTGAACATACGATATAATACCAACTAGAACAAAAATTAATACGATAAATAATAGCTGTATTGATGAAGTGCTGATATTAAAATAGGTATCTAATTATCCTGTTTCAAAGAACACAATACTATATGCATACAAACGATATTATTCTATAATAGGTCTGGCTTCAGGCATCGATTGGAATGAGATGTCTAAGAAGGAAGCAAGAGCGAGTAATGATACACATTTGGGCGAAATTCATCAATCCCTAAGAGAATGAGTAATTGTTCAAAAGGATCGATCGACAAGAAAATACACGATTTTAAAGTCCTTAGTAAAAATTTTGATGGTAAGATCCTTACTAGTGAGATTCCAGAAAATCAAGTGATAGACTTAAAAAGACAAATCTGATTCACTGACAGTCAGAGATCAATATCTAGCTACCACTGATATTGATTTAGGAGGTGGAAATGGTGGAGGCATACAAATAGAACCGCCTGCAGACAATTCAATCTCGAGTTCTGAGTCTACGTAAAACATTATTGCAATTTGCAGGCGGTAATTTAATTTTTAATAAATCTCAATAGTTCATTTTGAGGTTGTTATGAGAACTAAACGTAAAGGGTTTATAGATATGATGTATCTTTCATTAATTTCATTTGAAGAAATTTTTTAGCCAGTTACTAAATAAGATTTAATGAAAAGATTCCGAGTAAGAATTATCAATTCATAAAACGCAAATATTTTCGGTAACAAGTTTTTGAAGTAATAGGTTCGGTAAATAAAAGTACTATTAGTCATTTTCTCAACAAATGATTTCCATTGCCTCTTGGATCATTTGTCGCATTTTAATTGGTTTCTGCAAGAATTTTTCTATATACTTATTCTCAAGCAAATCTTTCTTGATGGGTTCATCTAGATTATAGGCAGACAATAAGATAATCTTTATGCCGTTGTGCTCTTTTATTTTTTTTGCGACTTCATCTCCAAGCATATCTTCCAATTTATAATCTAAAATGAGCAAATCTATATTGGCGCCATTAGATTTTTGGTCCAAATACTTGTTTATGCAGTCATTCCCAGAGCAAACCTTAATCACCTCATATCTTGATTCTAAAACTTTTGAATATAATTCTAAAAGTTCGCTTTCATCTTCACAAACCATAACAACTTTTTTCCTTGAGGGCCCAATTGGTTTGGGATTTTCCATCTAAATTTAAAATCAAATCCTCGGTATAAAAATTTTCATTTAAAATTTTGGCGTGAATTGAATTCATCCTTGCAAAAAAAAAATCAAAAAATTTCACTACTTCTTGATAAGGAAAACTAATTCTAATTTTTAATATTCTAAAGCGTTGATAGAGATCTATCCAATAATTGACATAAAGTACGTTTCTCTACCCTCTAATTTATCATAGATTTTAAATCACTTTGTAATACTAGAATGAATATAGTCAAGTATTGGCGATCCAGTAGAGTGCTGCTGCTATGAATATTCCTATTGCAATGCCATTTATGATTTTCCATTTTCTATCCATTATCTCTTATGATACCGCTGTTACAGAATATTATTTTAAGATACCTATGGTCACACACGTCTATTGTGCTAAACCTAGCACAAAATGAAATGAAATACCTTCGGAAGCTATAGATTAACATAACATTTTATTTTCTTGATTGTATATTATTATTCTACATTCATAACATGCTGTTAATGGATTGTTGGAGATCGGCCAATTGTATTTTGCGTTAACCTCATTTTAGTTTTTGTTCAGATCCTACAAACTTATCTGATAAATAGCTACTATTATTGGTGCGGAGGGATACAATCACAATAAAAAAAAAGATTTGAGTTCTATCTGTTGATAAACATTTTTTTTCCTTAATTTTTGATATACAAACAAGCGTTCAGTAATTCTTTGGTTATAACTGCGAAATCACTCACGTCCTCAATAAATGCCTAGTAGTTTTTAACATGCCTGGATTTAGCTAAGCATACCTCTTTTTTATCAAGGTATATACGATATTGATTCAATATATGACATGAAATTTTGTCGAAATTTTTGTTTTAACGCATACTAGTTTCTATTGTGAACATATTTTCTATTATGTTCATTTACGCTTCCTCCGTAGACTAGATTCAGGTTCATTCAAGACCACAATTACATGTAAGATTGAGTGAGATGATACAAATGTTGGCAGGGAAATGCTTCATATCATCCATATACTTGAATAGAAAAAACGGATTTTTCAAATAGACCAGTTAGATAATAATATTTCAATTATTGAAGCTAATATCCAATTTTAGAGATAGTAAATCAATAGAATTGAATTAAGATTCTATCGATTAACTTCTTCTTCTTTTGGCTAAAATATGCTAGTTCGCCTTGATTGACGAATCAAAATTAGTTATATAGTTAAAAATAAGTATGCAACAAGAAACTGTGAAGTATACAGAGAGAATAGAACAATTGAGTGATAATAAAAACTAGATCACTTGGATAAACTCATTTGTAAATTGTTAATCTTTAATCTAGTCTAGATGGGTTCTTAACATCCAAGCCATTTTTTCGTGAATTTCCATTAGGCCTATGAGAAAATCGTTGGTACCACTATCATTATATTCTTCATCACAGTCTTTAGCACTTTTTCGTAAAAATTTAATCGTACTCTCATGATCTTTTAGGAGATTCGAAATCATTTTTATGTCGGAGGGGTACTCACCTGGATTTTCTTTCAAATTTGCAATTTGTATGAATTCATTCAGTGTGGCTACAGATAAACCTCCCAATTGTCGGGTTCTTTCAGCTATTTCATCTATCATTTCATCCAATTTTTCGTACTGCTCTTGAAAGAATTCATGTCGCTCCTTGAAATCCTTACCTACTACGTTCCAATGATAATTGCGAGTTTTTGTGTAAAGGACGTATTCATCTGCTAATAGGGTATTTAAAATTCCGACTACTTCTTTTCGGTTTTCTGACTCGATACCGATATCGAGATTTTCTCTCATCTCATTAATCTGTTTTTCAAGCATAATGTAGTATATGGTAAAGAAAGTTTTTATAGATAACAAATTTGTGTCTAAAATCTTTCGCTTAGATGATGACTCTATTTGCCCTATATGCAAGTAGATGGCTATTAGTCTAATTAATGAAATGTATTTGGTTTTAAAATTTTAAATCTAAAAAAATTATGGATATGTATTGGAATATTGCGAACCCCGTGAATTTTTTTTCTGTGAGTTTACGTAATCACTATGACCGCATTCTAAAACCCTGCCTCGCTAGCAGACACAATATACTTTTGGCATGAAAAAGATTTTGCAACAGTTTTTACCTTTACACAATTTAAGGCACACACAAAGATATCACAATAGGCTTACCGAGGTCAGTATAATCCTACAGAATCTTGAGAAGTTGTATACTCACGCTGAGTAGGCCAATCCCCGGAAAAATGAATAGATGATATTAATGAAATACGAATAGATAGAGAGATTAATCTCTTTACCTATTAAGTAGACAAATATTGAGATTCAGTTTGGGCAAATTAAAACCGTTTTCCGTTCTCTATAGGAAGAAAAAAGAAATGATTTTCCCTCTCTTAAATTGTTTAGTTCTATCTTCTCTTTTTATTGCAGGAGACTCCATTTATCCAGTTCATGCCTCTCCGGAAGGATCTCGTCCGTCTTATGTTTATGACAGGGCTAACATCATTAGTCCAGATTATGAAGAATTACTGAACGACTACAGTCGTCAGCTAGATAGGGCGACTTCTACAGAAATTATTGTTTTTACGATTCCCGGGTTTATTGGACATGGTATAATGAAAGACGGAATAGAAATTCAGGATAGAGATTCACTTTCAAATTTCATTTACAATGAACTATCACTTGATGGCATCACAGGTATCGGTAAAAAAGGAATAGACAATGGTGTACTGCTGCTCTATTCATCTAATCCAGACGCCGCTGGCGGCTCAATGCGGATTGAAGTTGGAAGAGGATTAGAGGGAAACATAACGGATGGGATAGCAGGAGAAATTCTTGACAGATATCTTGTTCCAGCTAGGGACACTTTTAATCAAGATAGAAATATTACAGTAATTGATAACGGAATTTTCAATACTGTTGTTGCTCTTGGTCAGTATTCTGGATATAGTAGTAGTGATCCAAAATACAAACTTTCAACGGAAATCAGCCAAGAAGAATCACTTGACTACTTTAGCATTATTGTCTTGGTAGCAATAATAGCTATAATATTGATAATGATACTTCGAAAGCGTGGAAATTATTGGTCTAGGAGCAGCAGATATGGCGGAAGTGGCTGGTATGGCGGTGGTTTTGGGGGTGCGGGTAGCTGGACTAGAGGCGGAGGCCATTCGAGCGGAGGCGGAGGCCATTCGAGCGGAGGCGGAGCAGGCAGATGAAATATATGGTATGTTCAATAACTCTTATAAAAAGAGAAATTCAGAAATGGTAAGTAGAAATATCATAATTATTTTGGGTATTATTGCGATATTTGCTATTACTGTCATTATTATGATTGTGGTTTACTTTACAGGATATAATACTGCGCTCGCAAAGGATGAAAATGTAAAAAAACTCGCTGCCGATACAGATACTCAGTTGCAAAGGCGATATGACCTGATCCCGAATCTTGTGCAATCCGTAAAAGGTTATATGCAATTTGAGCAACAAACGTTAACGGAATTAACCCAACTGAGAACTCAATGGATGGCCACTTCTAGCGAAGATATCGCAGAGAAAAATCAAATAAGTAGTTTAATTGAAAATGCATTGGGTAGGATTGTGTTAACATATGAAGCATATCCTGCGTTAAAAGCTGATCAAGTAGTTACGAGATTAATGGATGAATTAGCAGGAACAGAAAATAGAATAACCGTAGCAAGGACTTACTACAACGATGGGGTAAGAGAATACAATATCTTTCTAAAATCATTTCCTAATGTTTATTATAACAATAACGGATTCCTAGGATTGAAACCTTGGGGATTTTCTGAACTTCCACAGTTCCAAGCAAGCTCTTTAGTTAGGACTTCCGTTCCCCAAGTTAATTTGAGCTTGGCTTAATCAAGTCACGCAGTTCTATAAGTAAATTGCAAGCAACATATTTCATTTATTAATAGAGACTGATTTATTTGTCAACAACATCTTATCAGAATCAATATGTCGTATGAGCATTAAAATTGCCATCTCTAACCCAGTCGATAAGCGATCAGCCAACAATGTTATCTATCATAGATGAATCTATGGAGGTATGGTTGTAGATACAATTCGTACCCTAAAATTATTGGGGAATTGGGCTGGAAACAGGATTATACAAAAAAGACGTCCATTAATTGCTGTTTTCAGTTTGACCCACTATTGTAACTACTATTGCCCAATGTGTCCGTTTGGAGAATCAGATAAGACGGGTCAAATCAAGTTTGCCAAGAGCAATGATCTTACTACCGACCAATGGAAAATCATATTTGACAAGGCCTCCAAGTATTGCATTTGGTCAATTATCGAAGGGGGAGAGCCCACATCTCGGCCTGATTTTATGGAGTTAGTAAAATATCTATATGAAATCAAAACGCCAGTCAGTGTCATATCAAATTGCTCGTTACTCCACAAATTAGATCTACCACATCTCAGAAGATATATCCAATTCATTACGTGTAGTATAGATTCCGTATATGAAGACTCGTATTGCAAAGTTCGAGGGGTCAATGGAGATACATTTAACAAAGTGTTAAGAAACATTCGCTTGTTACAAGAACATGATATACCTCATTACTTTAATAGCGTGATAACCAAATTTAATACCAAGGAATTTATCGAGCAAACATATTTTGAGAAAGCTCTTGAGCTCGGGTCCGATGCCGTTTCTCTAACATTTGTAGAAGATAGATCAGACGTAGATTATTCACTACTTCCGGATAGAAAAACTATGAACAAAGTGTGTGAGAGCATATTAGACTATACCAAGAGAAAGACCAAGCCGAGGATCATGATTCCTGACTTGTACTTTAAACAAATACTAGAGAATGGACATGTACTTTTTGATGAATGTGGAGTATGGAAAAGCATATTTGTTAATGGAGACGGTTCGGTGCTGGTACCGTGCTGGAAATTTAAAGGACCTGAGAATACTTATAATCTGTTATCCCAAAGCATTGACGAGATATGGAATGCTCCGCAATGGGACATTGCAAAAACCTGTCATGATTGCAAGGTTTTAGGATGTATTTGGTACTCCTCCCAACCATTAACCACATTTGTAAGCAACTATATGCAAGGATTATCGCAATATATATCTCATAAAAATCCTGAAATCGATATTCGATAAGAAGTAGAAATTAACAGGAGCCAACTCAAATAAAATGTGACTACTAAAATGGTAAATTTAAGATTCAAAATAGAAGGTATCTTGTAACATTCCGTATCAACTCCATATGGCAGATTGAACCACGAGTAATTATAACTAGACTGTGAAATTATAACCAGATATTTATTGATTTTGATATGTGTCTCACATAGATTACACTTTCAAGATATTGTTGTTATTTAGCAGGGTTGACATTTTCCATACCTACATCTCATCAAGTGGTAGACTGAATGAAAAAGTCGATCCCTTGCCATCCTTGTTATTTCGGGCCCAAATTTTACCTTTGTGTGCTTCTATGATACTTTTTGTGATATACAACCCCAGACCTGTACCTTGATTAGATTTTGTAACAAATTTTGTAAACAGCCTAGGCAAAATATCCTTATCGATCCCCTTGCCATGATCGATAATTGATACCACAACCATTTCACTAGGCGTGTTATTATCATCCATTCTACCAGAAACGAAAGTTTGGTTTTAGAGTCTTTTTCATGATTTTGGGTATTTGGGACTATTTCAACAGTTATGTTAATGGGATTGCCTTCGGAGAGCTTTATGGCATTATTAAGTAAATTGGAAAGCACTTCAAATATTCTAATCTTGTCGTCGTATACTGGAATAGGATCGATTTCTTGTTGATAAACAATCTTAACCTGATCTCCAGTCCTGTTTTGTGTATCCAGATCATTGTACTTCTTGGTAATATCCTTTATGACATTTTGTATTTTTTCGTTTAAGTTGAATCTTTCCTTGTAAATTTCCAACTGATTGCTTTCTATTCGTGACGTATCTAGAATATCATTTACAAGTTTTTCAAGCCTTTGAGAATTTCAGTATGTTGATTGTAATCCCCTTATAAAATCCGCGAGTTTTTCTTTATCTTCCAGTATCTCCTGAAATTCCTTTCTAAGCTCATTCTCATTGTGCCCGGTATTCTGCATAATAGATGGTATATGCATTATCTCGATTAGATCTAGGTTTCCCGAGATCGCTTGTGTAGGAGTTCTAAGTTCATGTGCCGCGATATTGATGAATTCTCTTTGAAGTTTATCGTGCGTTTTTAAGTCTTCATTTGCTTGTTCAAGTTTTCCAACTGATTCGGATAATTGAGTGGTTTTTTGACTTACATTTTCTTTTAACATCTTGTTCCAATGTAATAACATAATTGCTACGATCAATGATATTGATGCAATCACTAAGATTATAGAGAAATTGACCAATATTAGAGTATCAATTAGACTTATAACCTCTACTGATAATATATGAGGAACGGTTATGAATAACGTCCCTATTCTGGTACTGGATTCATCCCTGTTTGGAACGTTAACAGCCTGATATGCAATAGTAGTTGTTGAATTTTCAAACTTGAATTCTTGCACACCATTCTCCGACTTCATGGCTCTGTTGATTATATCATTGAATCCTTCTTCTCTATCCTTTAAAATCGATTTCATATACGATTGAAAATCATTACCGAAGAAATCAACACCAATGAATGATTGATCTGATGAGTAAATTATAGTACCGTTTCGGTCTATAAAACCAATATCACCATTAAATTTGGGATGCATTTGAGATTCGAGAAAATTCCCAAGCGTTTTGGCTGCAACGGAAGCTACAATCACACCCTCAAATCTGGTGGGATTAGCAACATCAAGATCGCTTATATGGGTGGGAGTAACTGTTTGATTATTCTTGGTAATCGGTAAGGAAATGAAAACTCTTGGAACGCTATCATTCTAATCTATCGCGGTATTTATGAATAATTCACCATCTCTTTTAGGAATTTGAAAATAATCTCTGTGACTCAAATTGATTCCCTCATATCGCGAATTCTATCCCTGATCTTTTCCAGTAAAGGTAACTAAAATTCCATTTCTATCTAGAAGATAATATCCATCTGTTAGCTGATCCGTAGTATTTTGAGACAGAGCCAAAAGTCTTTCGATACCAGTAATATTCCAATTAAGTATGGAAGGCGAATTTACAATTCTCTCAAGATTAGAGTTAATGAAGAAAATAGAATTACTTAGCTTATTTGATATAC
>QCWC01000248.1 GCA_013114705.1 Candidatus Nitrosocosmicus sp.
AAACACTGTGTTTATTCATCAGGAAGTGGAAATCCCAAAACCTAGTCCACTGTCTGCGGAAGGTGGTTATCAGGGATTTACTAATGGCAAAGACGTTACAAATGTACTGATGGTTGAAGGGAATAATAAAACAAAGGATGTCGTACATTTTATGATCGCTAAACCAATAGTGCGACAGATAGCAAATATATATTTGCAAGATTCAAATAACGGTACGGATGGAATAATGACTTTTTCATTAGTGCCATCTAAGAACGGCTCGATGACGAGTGGAGGAATGACTATGAATTACACGATATCTGTGATGACTCCAATGTGATAGAATAATATATTGTTCATTGCTTTTGGGAAATTACTTCATATTTTACCAATTAGGACATTGTGATAAATAGTATCGACAATACGTTTCCTTTAATAAATATGATCTGACGGTAGCAACTTTTAATTTTGTATTAATTCTTTTTTATATACTTTCTTTAGCCAAATTGGTGTAATTATAGTTGTAACAGCTACCATTAAGATTATGGAGGTATAGACATCAGTAGATAAAACGCCAGAAGTAACTCCTACGCCAGCAACAATCAATCCAACTTCACCTCTGGATACCATTCCTATTCCTACTCTCATCGATTTTGTTTTATCCTTAAGAAATAACATGGATGGTAATCCACATCCTACAAGTTTTGTAAGAATGGCTATCGCTATAATTATTCCTGCAATGATCAATACCTCTAAATTAATACCTCGAAGATCAACTTGAGCTCCTATAATCGCAAAAAACAAAGGTGCAAAAATAAACTGTAACTTATGCGCATATTCTTCAACTTGTTTGATTAGCTTCGTACTAGCAACAGCCATTCCAGCAGCAAATGCTCCAACTATCGGAGATAAGCCAGCGTAAGCCGCAACCCCTGCGATACCAAAAAATATAGCTGTGGTAATTCCTTCTATACTGCCTTTTGATCTCCATAGTTTTTCTCTATGCAATATCCTTGGTACTATGAGGACAGCACCAATTAGTAAAACTGCAAATAAACCAAGGATTTTTAGAATTAGGAAAGCAATATCTGCTATCTGGGGTATACTGTCACCGGATTGAACCATTGTAACAACTACAGATAATATGGCTATAGCGAGGATGTCGTCTACTATTGCTGCACCAAGTATGAGTCGAGCCTCCTTTGATTGCATTTTACCTAATTCAGTCAAGACTTGAATGGAAATTGCTATGCTTGTTGCTGTTAATGCAGTGGCTATAAGCAGTATTTCAAACGTGCCCAGTCCATATATTGAAAGAACAATAAAGCCTACAAAGAATGGCACAATTACTCCTAATGCACCAACTGTAAATGATGCTGCGCCACCTCTTAGAAATTCTCTAGGTGTAATTTCTAGCCCTGCAATAAACAAGATTATGATAGCTGCTAATTCTCCAATGTGTTTGACTGTTTCATCTAAAACGACCAAAGGTTGACCGTCAAATAGTGGCAGACCTCCCAATGCATAAGGTCCTACTATGATTCCAGCCAATAATTCACCTAAAACAACTGGTTGTTTTATCCTCTGAAATATCTCTGCAAATATTTTAGCTGTAAAAAGAAGAATGGAAAGTGATATTATGATATGAATAAAAACCGATTCTGCAGCCATAATCTATATTCTATTCATTGATTAAATTTAATATATCTATATTTACCGCTAAACTAGTTTTACTTGTAGTTCTGCATATTTAATTCAAAAGAGACTTCTGGGAATTTCGTCTAGATCATAGTAATATCCCAAGATGTTATCTACAGTATGCTCTAATTGTGTATTACTATTTATAAGAACAAAAATTATTTTATCATTTTCAAATATTTTAAGTATTCTAATCTTATCGTATTCCATGACAACCCATTTTATCTTGCCTAAGCTGTTGTTGTATTCCTCTTCTGATTCTTGTTTTATCACATAAGTTTGTGGTTTTTCATTATATGATTTTCGATCTAATTCTAAAATATGAATTAGAGATTCGATATAGTTTCTATCTAAGTTGGCGTTCTCAGCTATATACAACTCCTTAATAACCGATGACTCCACTGAAAAAACAGCTAAAATATCATTATCTACTTCTACCAGATGTTTTATTTTATCATATTTTTTAGTGTCTAGGTCGCTACCTTTCACTATCTATATTTCATACCACAAAGATATATTATTTAATTGGATTGATTGAACCATGTATTAGGTAATTCAGCCCGACTCAAAAAATCAGTTTGCCTTGGAGATTATTTTTAACAATACTTGTTTGTAGTTAATAATGTAAAGATCAGTCAAAACTATTATCTCTAAACTTAAGAATAACCTTTAACTTCTTCAAAATAGTTGAAGACATGCACAAGAAATATTCTATTGGTATGATCTTGATTGCGATTTACATAGTCTTTGTTTTTACAATTCCACCTTTAGTGTTTGAAAAAAGTGTTACTCCTATCTTAGCAGGCATTACGATAATCATGGTAGCTATCTATGTTATCCTTGGACTGGATATTATTCATAGAACGGTTATTGCAATGTTTGGAGCTGTATTGTCCATCATACTGGCCATAATACTAGGTTCTATGGTAGCTGAAGACAGTCTCCATTTTGTTATAGAATCTGTAGATTTTAACACCATTGGTCTATTACTTGGAATGATGATCTTAGTAGCCATACTTGGAGAAACGGGAGTATTTCATCAAGTTGGAATAAAGCTTGGAAAAATCAGCAAGGGAAATGTTTGGATATTAATGCTGTTACTATGTACTTTTACATCTATTGCATCAATGTTTGTAGATAATGTTACTACTATTTTGTTGATGATTCCAGTTACCCTGTCTATAACACGTACTCTGGGAATACATCCTATTCCTTTTATAATTGCTCAGGTTTTGGTGTCAAATATTGGTGGGGCTGCCACACTAATCGGAGATCCTCCCAATATCTTGATTGGATCTGCAGCAGGTATCGACTTTAATTCCTTTATAGTTTACATGGGACCAACAATAGCTGTTGTTTTTGGATTTTCTTTATTGCTAATCAAACTCTTTTTCAAAAATGAACTAAAAAGTGAACAGAAGTTAGAACAGAAGGAAGATGTCCAAGAATTAATGCATAGAGATGAAAACGTAATAGTGATTCATCATAAAGGCTTGTTAATAAAATCGTTGATAGTATTAGTAGGCGTGATCATCCTGTTTTCTCTGCAAACCATTACTCATTTAGAAGTATCAATAGTAGCTATTGGTGGGGCAGCTGTATTGCTCATTATAAGCAGAGTTTCTTTGGAACGAATATTGCATGAAGTTGACTGGGCTACATTACTATTTTTTGTTGGTCTTTTTGTTATTGTGGGAGTTGCGGAACATGCTGGATTGATAACAATTCTTGCAAAATTGGCAATTGGCATAACAGGTGGGGATCCTTGGATTACATTTGTAATGGTTATTTGGTTAGCTGGCATCGCAAGTGCCTTTGTAGATAACATCCCTTTTACTACTACTATGATTCC